>PBNY01000052.1 GCA_002723385.1 Oceanospirillaceae bacterium
CAACTAGCTAATCTGACGCGGGCTCATCCATCGGCACGAGGTCTAATGATCCCCCGTTTTAACCCTCAGGTATTATGCGGTATTAATCCGGATTTCTCCGGGCTATCCCCCACCAATGGGCAGATTCCCACGCGTTACTCACCCGTCCGCCGCTCGTCACCCGAAGTGTTACCGCTCGACTTGCATGTGTTAGGCCTGCCGCCAGCGTTCAATCTGAGCCATGATCAAACTCTTCAGTTTAAAAAGTTTCGACTGGAGGAATAATCCAGTCTAAATCGTACTCAAGAATAAAACTGACAATATATTCAATGAATTATCGACGAGTTCTTACTTGATGATCGTATGACTTCCGATCATTCCAGTAAGCACCCACACGTAATTGTCTAATTGCTTTTTAAAGAACGTTGCTTCGTTTTCTCTCGAAGCGGGCTGCGCATTCTATCGATCTTTTCGATGAAGTCAACCTTTTATTTTCAACCCTTTGGCTTGGCGTCGGCCTTGCTTCAGAGCGGGGCGCATTTTAATTCTGTAGAATTTGTTGTCAACCCTTTTCCTTTCAGTTTTTTGAGTAGCTCGCTGTTTGGCGGGCGACTCATCGAAGGAGCGGCGCATTATATAGACGTTTAATGCGCCGTCAACACCCTTCTGTAATTATTTTGAAATTTCAAACAGGTGATATTTTTTCTTGCCCAGCTTCACCAGGAAGAAGCGTCCAAACAGAGCATTGTCCTCAGCAAAGACCTCGGCACATTTCATATTGTCCTCCATGCCTTTGGCGTCACCGTTGACCAGCACCGCGTTACGGCCGAGAGCATCTTTTACCTCACGCCCCGCTTTCACCATGCCACAGTCTGCGAACAGCGATGTCATTGGAATCTCTGCCAGGCCATCCAGAGACAGATCACTGGATGGCAAACCGTCCAGCTTGATTTGCTCCAATTCACTTTCGCTCAGCTCAGCCAGGTCGCCAGAGAACAGTGCCTGGGTGATGCGTTTGGCAGATTCCAATGCTGCCTCGCCGTGCACCAGCCGGGTTACTTCGTCGGCCAGAATCGGCTGAGCCGTCTTACGCCCCTGGATTTCGGCATCGGCAGCTTCGATTTCGGCGATTTTCTCAACCGGCAAGAAAGTAAAGTAACGCAGGAATTTGTAGGCATCAGCGTCGGCAGTGTTCAACCAGAACTGATAGAAGGCATAAGGTGACGTCTTGCTGGCATCGAGCCAGATGGTTCCGCTCTCGGTTTTACCGAACTTGGTACCATCCGCCTTGGTCACCAGCGGCATGGTCAGACCAAAGGTCTGCTTGCTGTACATACGACGCGCCAGATCAACACCACCAACGATATTACCCCACTGATCCGAACCACCAATCTGCAGCGTGCAGTTATCGCGCTGGGCCAATTCGGCAAAGTCATAGGATTGCAGCAGCATGTATGTGAATTCGGTAAAGGAAATACCAGACCCTTCACGTTCGATACGCTGTTTCACCGACTCTTTCTGGATCATGTTGTTGACCGAGAAATGTTTGCCGACATCACGCAAGAAATCGAGTACGTTGATCTCACCAACCCAGTCGAGGTTATTCACCACTCCGGCGCTGTTGTCACCACAGTCAAAGTCGATGAATTGCGACACCTGAGTCTTGAGCTTTTCAACCCAGCCAGAAACAACTTCCGGGCCATTCAGTTTACGTTCCTGGGCCTTGAAGCTTGGGTCACCGATCAAACCGGTTGCTCCACCCACCAGCGCAATGGGCTTGTGCCCAGCCAGCTGGAAGCGCTTCAGCATCAACAATGGCACCAATGAGCCAATGTGCAGGCTGTCGGCAGTCGGATCAAAGCCGCAATACAGAGCTCGCGATTGCTCCTCCAGATGCTGGATCAGTTCTTCGTCGGCAGTTGCCTGGTTAAGCAGCCCACGCGCTTTAAGGTCTTCGATCAATGCGGCAGTCATGGTGAACTCGAATTCAGTTATCGATTGGATGGGAATAAGCGGGTCAGCTAACGGTTTGCCGACCGAGCAAAAGCGATGAAAATACCGGATCAAGGTGCAAAATCAAGCGCACTGGTTAAAATGCGGTCGCAGCCAATACGGTGTTTATTGTCCGCCTCTGTTTCAGGTATCCCATGTCCACAGAAAAAGACCTTCCCGGTCGACTTCAGTTTTTCCCGGTGACGCACATTGCCGGAGTCATCGCGATTGTTGTGTTTCTTTTGATCATTTTTCTATTGCCCTCTTCAAGCGGTGATCGTCGTCACAAGGAGCAAATGACGGTTTCCATTCCTGAGTCCGCCACTGAAGCCGATACTCAGGATGCAATCCAGCCCGCCAAACGCGAATCCGACACCATTCGTTCTGGAGACAGCCTGTCGGTACTGTTTGACCGCAACAACCTCAGTGCCAGCGACGTCATCGCCATCGCCAGTGCCGTTCCAAGAGAGGCACTAAAACTGCGCCCGGGCCAGGAAATCAGCTGGACCCGAACCGCAGATGGCAAGGTGCAGGAAATGGATATCCAGCTATCGCCACTGGTGTCCCACCGGGTCACCCGCACAGTGGACAACGAGTTTGCCTATCGCTTCGATGAGAAGGCCGCCCAGCGCTATCCGCAGTATGCCAGTGCCACAGTCAACACCTCGCTCTTTTATGACGGCAACAAGGCCGGTGTTCCCGAGCAGGTTCTGATTAATCTGGCCGGTATTTTCGGCTGGGACATCGACTTTGCGCTGGACATTCGAAAAGGCGATTCCTTCGCCATTGTGTACGAGGAAATCTGGCTCAACGGTGAAAAGATAGGCAATGGCGAAATTCTGGCCGCCCGTTTTATCAATCAGGAAAGAACCTACTCCGCGATACGGTATGTCGACCGGCTGGGCAACCCGAGCTATTACACCCCTCAAGGCCTGAGTATGCGCAAGGAATTTTTGCGCAATCCGATTGATTTCGCCCGCATCAGCTCACGCTTCAATTTGCGCCGCAAACACCCGGTATTGAACAAGATTCGTGCTCACAGAGGCACCGACTACGCCGCGCCCATTGGCACTCCGATCAAGGCAGCCGGGGATGGCAAGGTTACTTTTGCGGGACGCAAAGGCGGCTATGGCAACGTCATCATCATTCAACACGGCGCCCGCTACCAAACCCTGTACGCTCATATGAACGGTTTCCACCGCAGCATTCGGCGCGGTCGCAAGGTGCGACAGGGGCAGATCATCGGGTATGTTGGTACCACCGGCATGTCGACTGGCCCACACTTGCATTACGAATTCCGGGTAGACGGTGTGCACCGCGACTCCCTCAAGGTCAAGCTGCCGAAGGCCAAACCGATTGCAAAAGTCGAACGGCCACGTTTTTTCGAACAGGCCCGGGCGTTGAATTCAGTGCTGGACAACATTATCGAGAGCGAACGCTGATGACCAAATACATTGGCTTGATGTCCGGCACCAGTGCCGATGGCATGGATGCTGTGATTGTGGATTTTTCCAGTGACCATCCCACACTGATTGCCGCTCACGGCTGTGCCTATTCCGCCAGGGAACGCTCACAGTTACGAGAGGCCGCACTGGCCGACTCACTGGCGCTCGATACCATCATGCAGCTTGACCGTGACATTGCCGCACGTTCGGTCGAAGCGATTCAACAGGTACTTGATCAAGCCGGACTTGGCGTTGACGACATCATTGCCGTTGGCAGCCACGGCCACACCCTGCGCCATCGCAGTGCCCCGGCCGGATACAGCTGGCAGATTGGAGATCCGAGCTGGATTGCTGAACACGCTGGCATTACTTGCGTGGCGGATTTTCGGCGTAGGGACATCGCTGCCAACGGTGAAGGCGCTCCCTTGTTGCCCGCATTCCATCAGGCGGTACTGAACAGCACAACCCCAAGAATGATTCTGAACCTTGGCGGCATCGGGAATCTGACGGTACTCAGGGAGCAGCAATCACTGGGCTTTGATACCGGGCCTGGCAATGCCCTGATGGATGACTACTGTCAGCAGCATCTCAATATGGCCTGCGATCTGAACGGCGAACGTGCCAGGCAGGGGCGTGTCAACAATCGTCTGCTGGGGCAATGGCTACGCGACCCCTATTTCAGGCAACCAACACCCAAGAGCACCGGCAGAGAACACTTCAACCTCAAACACTTCTCCCTGGATGCATCCCTGTCCCACGACGACATTCTCGCCACGCTGACCGAGTTGACGGCAGCCAGTGTCGGGCTGGCGGTTGAACAGCACGGACATGGCGCCGGTGAATTGCTGGTGTGCGGGGGAGGCGTTCACAACGGTTATCTGATGCAGCGTCTGCAGCAACGGCTGCCGGGCCATGCGATTGGCAATACGGCGGATTTTGGTATCGATCCGGACTGGATGGAAGCCATGGGTTTTGCCTGGCTGGCGTACCAAACACTGCAAGGACGCCCCGGCAACCTGCCTGCTGTCACCGGGGCACTGGGAGAACGTATTCTCGGTGGGATATTTCTGGCGTCGTAGCAGCTTTTCAGAACGAAAAAGCCGGGGAATAAACCGCGTTAGATTGCGAACGACGAGCCACAACCACAAGTCGATGTCGCAGACGGGTTGTTCACCACAAAACGCGACCCTTCGAGACCTTCCTGATAGTCGATCACGGAGCCAACCAGATAGCTGTAGCTCAGTGCATCCACCAGCACGCGGACGCCATCACGATCAATCAGGGTATCGTCATCGGCGCGCTCATCATCAAACGTAAAACCGTACTGGAAGCCAGAGCAACCACCACCGGTGACGAACACGCGCAGGCACAGCTCGTCATCGGCTTCTTCGATCAACAGATCGCGCACCTTGGTCTCGGCAGACTGGCTCAGTTCAATGGGTTCAGCAGCTTGTACGCTCATAGTGTCTCTTGTGCAAAGTGTCAGGTATTGCTGGATTATGCGTTTACCCGACCAAATCAGTCAACTTTATCGACTTTATCCGACTTGGCTACCGCTGACTTCTGACCCACTGCATCAGCCTGATCGGTCTTGTGATGCAACTGGCCATTGACCGACGCCCCCAGCACCATTTCCATGGTGTTGTAGTAAACGTCGCCAGAAATCCGGGCATGCTTGGCCAGTTCAATGTATTCACCGGAGTGAATATCCCCCACCACAGGGCCATTGATAATGATGTTGGGGGCGTGGATCTCACCCTCAACGCGAGCCTGATCGCTGATGCGAACCACCGCACCACTACCGGCTTCTGCCAGCAAATTTCCCTTGATCACTCCATCGACATGCAGACCACCCGAAAAACGCACGTCTCCCACAATCTCGGTTTTGGATGAGATCAAGGTGTCATAGTGAGTGTTACTGCTTTTGTCTTTACCACTGAACATCAGGATGCCCCTTTCGGCCAATCAATAGTTTGTTCTACACGTTGTGGCTTCTTGCCAGCGGACTGCAATACCACTTCAACCCCCAGCGGCTCGAAGCCTTCTGGCAGGGTGATAATGCCTTTCAATTCCTGGAAATAGCGGAAGCGGAAGCGGGCGCCAGCAGCCGGAACGTTGGAATCCAGTTCCGAGAGCATCATGATGCGTGCGGCTTCTCCTTCCTTGCCAACCACATTGAGCGTCATGGAACCAGACACGAATCGGCGACGCTCGGCGATCTGGGTCATCGTTACCGCATAGCGATACTGACGGGACTCAGCCAACGGCTGGATCGACACCTTGCCAATCTGCAGTCCGGCTGGCTTGTCACCCGGCACCATAATGCCCTTGTAGAAAGCGACTTCTTCTTCCAGACCAGCCACCTGGCTCTTGAGCACCTTGATGGTTTCTCGCACCTGATTGGCGGCCTGTCGATCAACTTCTCCACCTTTCTCCAGAATGCCAACCTTCTGGGCCAGATCACTGATGGTGGTTTCGCTTTCATTCAGCGCCTGACGCAGCTGATCACGCTCTTTCGAAGCCGAGTCGAGGGAATCCAGACTGCCAAGCCAGCCCAGACCAAAACCGGCTGCAGCTGCCACGGTAACCATGGCAACGACCATCAGGCGGGCACGGGACTGCTCCCCCGGTCGGTACTGACGAATTTCCAGCTTGTGTTGCACGCTGCCTTTAACGACCGCCATGACGTCTCCCAAGTATCTGCTGCTGTGCCTGAACCGCTTACGGCATCAGGGCAACGATGTTCAGACCAGCATTTTCTTCCAGTCCGAACATGATGTTCATGTTCTGAACCGCCTGACCGGATGCGCCTTTCACCAGATTGTCGATCACCGACAACACTACAATCTGGCCGGTGCTCTCGTGGTAATGCACTGCGATACGACACAGGTTACTGCCCTTCACCGAGCGCGTGGCCGGATGGCTGCCCGCTGGCATGACATCGACAAACGGCTCATTGGCATAACGCTGCTCGTACAGGGCTTGCAGATCGGTTTCCAGACCTGGAGCGGTGGCGTACAGCGTGGAATGAATGCCACGTATCATGGGGGTCAAATGTGGAATAAAGGTTAAAGCCATCGGCTTGCCCGCCGCTTCGGTCAGGCCCTGGGCGATTTCCGGCAAATGACGGTGGCCGGCTACGGCGTAAGCCATCATGGATTCGCTGGCTTCACACAACAGGGAACCCACTTTGGCACCACGTCCAGCACCACTGACGCCAGACTTGCAGTCTGCGATCAGAGTTTGTTCCGGCAACAGGCCGGCTTCAATCAGAGGCAGATAGCCGAGCTGAACCGACGTTGGGTAACAGCCTGGTACTGCAATCAGCCGTGCGGCGGCAATTTTCTCACGATTCACTTCCGGCAAGCCGTACACCGCTTCCGGCAATAGCTCACGCGCACCGTGTGGCTGGTTGTACCACTCTTCCCACAGGTCGGCATCCTTGATACGGAAGTCGGCAGAGAGATCGATGACCCTGGTGCCACTGGCCAGTACGTCTGCCGCCAGAGAATGTGCCACGCCGTGCGGCGTCGCGAAGAACACCACGTCACACGCCGCCAGCGTTTCGCTGTCAGGCACCGAGAAACACAGATCGGTCAGACCGCGCAGGTTGGGGTACAGATCAGCCACCGGGGTGCCTGCCTCGCCTCGAGAGGTGATAACACTCAACTCCACATTCGGGTGATTCACCAGAATGCGCAGCAGTTCGACGCCTGTGTAACCGGTTCCTCCGACGATCCCTACCTTGATCACGCTCTTTACCTCGCAAGTCTGTTATTACAAACCACCCCGCTGCCGGGACGGTTGAATCGAAAGCCGTTTATAATACCCGTTTCATGCATCGCTTCCACCGCCTATCCATGGAGTCAGGTTGACCTCTTCACAACCCAAGCCTTCTCTTGTACGCCGTCTGCTGCATTCCCTGATTGCGACCGACAGCCAGGTGGGACTCGCCGTCATGGCAACACTGGCGGGGCTGATTGCTGCGCTAGTGATTACCGTATTCCGGCTACTGATCGAAATCCCGCTGGAACTGGTCTTTCCCATGGCCAGCGAAGACGATTACGAAGCACTCTCTGTGATGATTCGCCTGTCACTGCTCGCCGCCGGTGGCACCACACTGATTCTGTTATTCCAATGGCTGAAACCGGAGCGCCGCAGCGTCGGTGTGACCCACGTACTGATTCGCATGGAACGCAACCAGGGGTATCTGCCGCTGGGTAATCTGCTGGTGCAGTGGTTTGCTGCCGGTGTTGCTCTGCTGAGTGGCCACAGTGTAGGCCGTGAGGGCCCGGCGATTCACATGGGCGCAGGGGCAGCAAGCCAACTGGGTCAGTTTGCTGATATCGCCCATCACCGCCTGCGGATTCTGGCGGGTGCCGGGGTCGCCAGTGCGATTTCGGCGTCGTTCAACACCCCCATGGCGGGCGTTATCTTTGCCATGGAAGTGGTGTTGCTGGAATACAGCATTCGCGGTTTTATTCCGATTATTCTTGCCTCGGTGACCGGAGCCATCGTCAGCCAGCTGACGTTTGGCGCCCATACAGCGTTCAATGTGCCCAACCTCGGGTTGTATTCCCTGCTGGAGATTCCCTATGTCGTGCTGCTCGGCGTCGTCGGCGGCATCACCGCCGGTTGCCTGATCTGGCTGGTTCGTTACCTGCAGCGTCTGAATACCCTGCCTCTGGCGGCGAAATGGGGCGGCCTGACCTTTGTCACCGGCGTGATCAGCATCTGGCTGCCGGAAATTCTGGGCATCGGCTACGACACGGTTAACGCCGCCATTGATGGCAAGGTGGTGATTCTGACCTTTGCCGCACTGTTGGTCGCAAAACTGTTTCTGACCGCCTGGGCTGCGGCCACGGCATTCCCCGCCGGGTTGATTGGCCCGAGTCTGTTCATGGGCGCCATGCTTGGCGCATTGATGGGCGAGTTTTCATTGATCTGGATGCCAGACTACCCCTCCGCCACCGGCTTTTATGTCCTGCTCGGCATGGCCACCATGATGGGAGCGGTGCTGGGCGCACCACTGGCAGCGCTGGTTGCCCTGCTGGAATTGACGGCCAATCCGAACATCATCATGCCTGGCATGCTTGCCATCGTGACTGGCACTCTGGTGGTCAGCGAAGGGTTCCGCTTGCCATCAGTGATCGATATCCAGCTCAAGGGTAACGGACAGTACGTAGCGCCAGACCCGGTTCGCCTGCTGCTCAGAAATACCTGGGTGAAAGAAGTGATGGACACCGCGTTCGTCAGCGTCGATCGCTTTGTCACGCTGGACTCTGCCCGGTTTCTGCTCGACCAGCAGGATCACAACCCCAACTGGCTGCTGCTCGAAAAAGAACTGATGCTGGTTCCGCCTGCCGCATTGGCTGCCCGACTATCACAAACGGAACCCCACCCAGACGCCATTGCCGAAGAGATCACTCACCACGCGGATGCCGGTGTTGATTTACTCGATATGCCCGCCGACCGCGAGGCCATTGGCGTGATCAGTCTGAAAGCCAATCTGCAGGACGCCTTAGACCAGATGGAGGCGCATGACTTACAATGGCTCGCTGTGGTCGAGACCGCTCCGCATGACACCATGCCCACCAGTCTGCAACGTGGTGAGTGCATTGGCCTGGTGTCCCGAACCATGATCGACCGTTACTATCGTTATAAACCGGGCTGAACGCCTGCTTCAAAACCGCTCAGGAGCCCCTATGCTTTGGGTTAAAGCCTTTCACATCATGGCCGTCGTGACCTGGTTTGCTGGCATCTTCTATTTGCCACGCCTGTTCGTCTACCACGCTGCCGCCGACGACCAGATTTCCCGCGACCGCTTCAAAATCATGGAACGCAAGCTATACAAGGGCATTATGTGGCCCTCGATGGTGGTCGTGGTGGCACTTGGGTTCTGGCTGATCACGTTCAACGCCGATTACTACCTCAGCAGTGGCTGGATGCACGCCAAGCTATTTCTGGTAGCCCTTCTGGTGGCTTACCACCTGTATTGCGGCAAGATCATTCAGGTGTTCAAAAACGACGACAACCAACGCAGTCACGTCTGGTTCCGCTGGTTTAACGAAGCGCCGGTTTTCATCCTGATTGCCGTGGTGATTCTGGTGGTCGTCAGGCCATTCTGATGTTGTGGATCTTGACGGCTGCAAGTACCACACAACGTACTTCCAGGGAGTGCTGAGTGAGATACACCAGCCTGAACCCTCAAAAAGCCCTGATCTGGCGGATTGTCCACTGTGACAATCTGCCGTGGATTCTGGCCAATGGTTTGTTCGCTGGCAATCATCCACACAAGGCCGCACGCTGGGTATCGATTGGTAATGCAGAGCTGATTGAAAAGCGCAGCCATCATCCCGTGCCGATACATCCGGGCGGTATGCTGAATGACTATGTGCCATTTTATTTCACGCCTTTCTCGCCGATGCTGTTGAATATTCATACTGGTCGCGCTGGTGTGCCTCGGCACGCCAACGAAGACATTGTCATTCTGGTGTCGAGCATTCACACATTGCACCAACAACAAGTCCCGGTGATCTTTACCGATGGTCATGCTTATTACCAGTGGACGACCTATTTCTCTGATCCTGCCGATTTAAATCGAATCGATTGGCCCTTGTTGCAAGCACGGGATTTCAGCCGTGATCCAGATGATCCAGGCAAGTTTGAGCGTTATCAGGCCGAAGCGCTGGTACACCAACATTGTCCGGTCTCGTCACTGCTGGGATTGGTGTGTTACAACGACCAGATGAAACTCCAATTGGAAAAACAGCTACAACAGGCGGGTGTGAAACTTCCGGTGGAAGTGCGCCCTAGGTGGTATTTCTCATGATCCGATACACAACAGGCAACCTGCTGGAAGCGGATGTAGACGCACTGGTGAATACGGTCAATACCGTGGGCGTGATGGGCAAAGGCATCGCCTTGATGTTCAAGGAACGTTTCCCGGCCAACATGCACGCCTACGCGCTTGCCTGCAAACAGAAGCAGGTACAAACCGGCCACATGTTTGTGACAGAGACAGGCGAGTTATCTGGCCCCAAATGGATCGTGAACTTCCCGACCAAACAGCACTGGCGCAGCAAATCGAAGATGGAGTGGGTCGATGAAGGGCTGCTGGATTTGAGGCGCTTTATTTGTGAACAGCAAGTACGCTCCATTGCCGTTCCCCCCTTGGGCGCTGGCAACGGTGGCCTGCCATGGGAGCAGGTAAAGCCGCGCATTGAACAAGCGTTAGCTAATCTCAATGATGTTGATGTATTGGTATACGAGCCTACCGCCCAATATCAGAACGTCACCAAAGCCAACGGTGTTCAGGAACTGACGCCCGCTCGCGCCATGATTGCCGAGTTAGTGCGCCGTTACTGGACGCTTGGGATTGACTGCAGCTTGCTGGAAATCCAGAAACTGGCCTGGTTCCTTCAACGAACCATTCAGCAACAGGGCCAGCCAGACGTTCTAAAACTGAATTTTCAGGCCAACTATTATGGCCCTTACGCCAATAATCTGGATCACCTGCTGAATGCACTGGATGGCAGTTATCTGAAAGCAGACAAGCGCATCCCGGATAGCGACCCTCTGGATGTGATCTGGTTCAGGGATGCGCAAAAGCCAAAGCTGGATGCCTGGTTCAAATCCGAAGGCAAACGCTGGTTGCCGACGCTGGATAGCGCAGCTCAAACCATCGAAGGCTTTGAATCACCGTTCGGAATGGAGTTGTTGTCCACTGTCGACTGGGCCATCAGCGAGATGAACGCAGAACCAACAGTTGCAGGCATTCGCACAGCCATCAACCAGTGGCCTGCTGGCCAAAAGTGGGCGGAACGCAAGCAACAGCTCTTTAGCGATCAACATTTACAGGTCGCCCTGAAACGCCTGGCTCCTACTTGACCCTCTCCCCAGTTCCCCCTTAACCAATGGCTTTCGTTTAGAATTCCATCCTATATACCTTTTCCGCTGTTATTTCCGAGAGAGATTGACATGAGTTATTCCATTTCCCAGTCCGAATCCCTGTTCGACGCTGCCCAGCAACACATTCCCGGTGGTGTGAACTCTCCCGTACGGGCGTTCAAGGGCGTGGGTGGTACGCCAATTTTCTTTGACCACGCCAAAGGCGCGTACGTTTACGACGTCGATGGTAACCGTTACATCGACTACGTTGGTTCCTGGGGACCTATGATTCTGGGCCACAGCGCACCGGAAATTCTCGACGCCATCACCGCACGCATGACCAAGGGTCTGAGTTTTGGTGCGCCAACGGCGATTGAAATCGAGATGGCCGACGAAGTCTGCAAGCTGATTCCGTCCATGGACATGGTGCGCATGGTGAACTCCGGCACCGAAGCCACCATGAGTGCGATTCGTCTGGCGCGTGGCTTTACTGGCCGCGACAAGCTGGTGAAGTTCGAGGGCTGTTACCACGGCCACGCCGATTCCCTGCTGGTGAAGGCCGGTTCCGGCATGCTGACGCTGGGTGTTCCAACATCACCGGGCGTTCCGGCCAGCGTTGCCGAGCACACCGTCACTCTGAATTACAACGATCTCGATAACGTCCGTGAGTGCTTCTCACAAATGGGCGACCAGATTGCCTGTGTGATCATCGAGCCAGTCGCAGGCAACATGAACTGCATTCCACCGTCCAAATCCTTCCTGCAAGGGCTGCGTGAGCTGTGTGATGTGCATGGCATCGTGCTGATTTTTGACGAAGTCATGAGCGGCTTCCGCGTAGCACTGGGCGGCGCTCAGGAACACTACGGCATCACCCCGGACATGACTTGTCTGGGCAAGGTGATTGGCGGTGGTCTGCCCGTCGGTGCTTTCGGTGGCAAGCGCGAGATCATGGAACATCTGGCACCGCTTGGCCCTGTATATCAGGCGGGAACCCTGTCTGGTAACCCGCTGGCGATGGCCGCCGGTCTGGCGATGCTGAAAGCAATCCAGAAAGACGGTGTCTACGAGCAGCTAAACGCTCGCGTCGACCAGATGCTGACCGGCTTTGAAGCCGCGGCGAAGAAACACGGTGTGGCCTTCACCACCAACCGTGCTGGCTCGATGTTCGGTCTGTTCTTTACCGAGCTGGACAAGGTTGAGAACTTCCAGCAGGTCGCTAACGAGTGCAGTGGCGAGCTGTTCAACCGCTTCTTCCACGGCATGTTGGCCGAGGGCGTGTATCTGGCTCCGTCGTCATTTGAAGCGGGCTTTATGTCACTGGCCCACACCGAAGCGGATATCGAAGCCACCGTTGCTGCCGCTGACGCCGTGCTGGCCAAGCTGGCGCAATAAACAGGAGTCGATATGGAACTGGCTGCAACCCTGTTCGATATTGCGGTACTGCTGTACGCCTCGGTGTGGCTGAGCTGGCACAACCGCCCGGCCACCGCCGGTCAATGGCCCGGTTCGGCCGCAGCGCGGTTTGCTGCCGGACTGATGATGCTGGGATACGGCATCAGTGCACTGTTGAACCAGATTCCGGATCTGGGACTGGCCCGCACCGAGCTGCTGATGCAGCAGCTCAGCCTCTACGCGGCATTACCGATTCTGATCTGCTCTCATCTGGCTGAACGCCTCGGATACAACTGGACCCGACAAATCTGGGGCCGGGTGTTTCTGGCCTGGTGTGTGGTGTTCGAACTGGGACGTCGCAACGACGTACTCGACATCATCCTCTGGGTAGCCGTAGCACTGGGCCTCGCAGCCATGCTGCTGCCCTGGTTGATGCCCAAACGGATGGAAACCTCGGAAGCACCTTTGACCACCGCAGAAAAACGCATGCACCTGCAATTCCCTCCGTTGATCTGGCTGATGTTGTCGGTATCCCTGCTCGCTGAGCAGGTATCCATGACCGACTCTTCCATGATCAACACCACCTTGTGGCTTGGTGTGGCTGCGCTGGCACTGAACTATGCCCAGCGGTTTTCCTATCGGATGGCGAGGTAGAACCGTTAACAGGCTCCGTACTTTCAGCGGAAATGGTGCTATTTTCGTTGAAAGTAACCTTTGAATCTTCTTTTAATCCCCCCTGCTGACAGATAACCTAGATCTGTTCATCTTTGGGGACATCGATATGCAAGCTGAAAAATGCATCATTGAAACCGATTCAAAAGGGCATCCCATCAATTTCCCACGCTTGCCTCCCAATGCAAAAGTCGAGGGGATTTTTCTGATGCTGGAAGATTCGACACCGACGCCTCGTCGCAAGCCGTCCACAAAAATATACGGTAAAGGTCAGATTAACGGCGATCTGATTGAGCCTGTTGTCGCATCAGAAGACTGGCAAGCAATGTCATGATATTGCTGGACACACACGTATGGGTACGTTGGCTGGTACCCGGCGCGCCTTTGCCTTCCACTCTGGTCGATCAAATAGAGCAAACTGAATAACCTGTTCGTTTCCGCAATATCCTGCTGGGAAGTTACCTTGCTGGAACAACGCGGCAAATTGTCTCTTCCATTACCTATTTCGGAATGGATAGAAGAGGCAACGACGGGTTCACAGGTGGGAGTTATCCCGGTTTCTGGTCACATTGCAGTCGCTGCTGCCCAATTGCCGGAACACCATCGGGATCCGGCCGATCGGTTGATCATTTCTTCCGCTCTGGAACACGATTTAAAACTGGCCAGTCTGGATAGCGTTTTTCCCAGATACGAAACACTCAACGACCGCTTGATTGGCTTTCCTTAACCAACTGCTCAAGTTTGATGCTGGTTGCTTCTGCCTCACTGAACACCAACCCTCGTTCCGCCAGCTGGCGTGTGAGCGACTGGTCATCCATCTGCAGGGCCACCCAGGCCTGACGCAAAAACAGTTCGGCGTTGCGCGGAGCTATCTGACGGGCCTGATCGAGCCAGGTCATGGCGCGTGACCAGTTTTGCTCTTCTCGCGCCTGCTGGGCGTTGTTGAGCAGTGCCTTGACGGCCGGATGAAAGTCTCCCTGACTGAAGTCATCCATATCGTTGGAAGTCCATTGTCTGACCAGCTGTTCCGGGGCTTGCATGGAGCCAGTCGGGATTTGTGAACAGGCGGATAATCCAACCAGCGCACACAGCAACAGGGCTTTTATCAGTCGCATCTGTTTTTCCTTGATCAGGTCAGTCGTTCTCTGGGGCGGGTGGTTTTGACATCAGAACAGCCAGTCCCAGAAACCGGACGACTTTTTCTCGCCTTTTTGTTCCGAATCCGGCGCTTCCTGCTCAGTTGCGGGAACGGCCGGAGCGCTGCATGCCATGGTGCGTTTAAACCGGCCTTGCGGGAACGGCAATTTGCGTCCGTCGCAATTCAACGCCATTGGTGTGCCGTCCTGCGCCACCGCTCGCCATTCAAAACCTTTGGGTTTTGGTAGTGGTTCAACGCCAATATTACTGAAGGTTTGCTGCCAGATTGGCAAGGCGGCAGAGCCACCAGCGTAGGGAATCGGTTTGTTGTCATCCCGCCCGACCCAGACCACACCCAGGTGACGATTATCGAACCCGGCAAACCAGGCATCTCGCTGCTGGTCGCTGGTGCCTGTTTTGCCTGCGATTGGCCCTGGCAGCTGCGTCGCCAGTCGCCTGGCGGTGCCGGTTTTGGTCACCTGTTCCATGCCATAACGCAGCCAGCGCACGGCTTTGGGATCAACGGTCTGTCGGCCCTGAATCGCATACGACGACAGGGTTTTGCCATCGGATGTGGTAACCCCCACCACCGACCGCAGCGGTGCGACAAAACCGGACGAAGCCAGCGGCTGATAGAAACCGGCCACCTGGAACGGCGACAACGCCAGTGAACCGAGGAAGATCGACGGATACGGCGGAATATCCGCCTCCAGCCCAAGCTTGCGGAAGGTATCGATCACCGGATCAAGGCCGACTTTCATGCCCAGTCGGGCCGTTGACTGGTTGTAGGATTTTGCCAGTGCGTCCACCAGCATCACGTTGCCGTGATTGCGACCATCGTAATTTTTCGGCTGCCACAGCTTGCCCCCTGCGCCACCGACGGTCACAGGCCCATCACTGATGCGGCTGCCCCAGTGGTAACGCCCACTCTCCAGTGCCGCCAGAAACACCACCGGCTTGGCCAGTGAACCAATCGAACGCTGTGCCAGCAAGGCCCGGTTAAAGCCGAAGTAACGTCCATCACGACCACCAAGAAGGCCGCGCACTTCGCCGCCATCCACACTGGTGATCACGGCGGCGGTTTCGAGCTTGCCTTTCAGTTCAGGGCGACGCTTTTCCAACCGGGCCAGCTGATCATGAGCAGCCTGCTCCAGACTGGATTGCACCCAGGGATCCAGGCTGGTGAAAATATTCAGGCCCTCCGACTGCAGGTCTTCGGCGCGGTATTCCTCCCGCAATTGGCGTTTCACCAGCTGCAAGAAGGCCGGATATTCACGTTGCCCGGCACGATGCGTCGGACGGGTGTTCAGCGGAGTATTGATGGCCGTCAACTTCTGCTGTTGTGAAATCACGCCCTGCTCCTGCATCAGCTCCAGCACCAGGTTCCGGCGCTCCAGCGCTCGCTCAGGGTGTTTTTTCGGATTGTAGTAGGAGGCACCTTTGACCAGTCCCACCAGCGTGGCACTCTCAGCCAGCGTCAGTTCATTGACCGGCTTGCCGAAGTAGAACCGGGATGCCAGACCAAAGCCGTGAATGGCACGGCGTCCCGCCTGGCCGAGATACACTTCATTGAGATAGGTTTCGAGGATTTCTTCCTTGCTGTAGTGCAACTCCAGTAGCAAGGCCATCAGAGCTTCCTTGGCCTTGCGGGTCAGCGTTCGCTCCGTGGTCAGGAAGAAATTCTTCACCAGCTGCTGGGTCAGGGTGGAACCTCCCTGCACCACACCACCGGCCTGAATATTGGCCAACATGGCGCGGGCAATGCATTTGACGGAAATCCCCCAATGCTCGAAAAAGGACTGGTCTTCGGTCGCCACCAGCGCACCGACCAGTGCAGGCGGTACCTCTTTCAACCGCACCAGTTCGCGGTCTTCGTTATGAGACGGAAATATGCCGCCGATGTATTGAGGTTCCAGGCGTGCCAACGGCTGATTGCTGCCATTCACCCGCAACTGACGCACCCGCTGATCGGCGATGGACAGTTCGATGCGGCGCGCTCCATCACGACCATCCCAGAAATTGAACGCCCGACGATGTATCACCCAGCGATCGCCCTTGCGCTGATAGGTTCCGGGCTGTCTGGCACCGCTTTCAGGACGATAGTCCGCCCACTGTAACTCGGCCAATAACTGTTCGTGACTCAGAGGACGTTCGTTATAGAGCGTCATCGGACGGGCGTACACCCGCGCTGGCAAGGCCCACTTGTTACCATCGAATTGCTGCCGAACCTGAGCATCCAGATACACCATCCAGCCCCCCAGCAGCACCATTCCGATCAACCCCAGCCGCCATAGCCAGCGCCAGATCCGGGAAGACCAGGACGACTGGCCGGGTTTCGTCTTGCGCTTGCGAGACCGGGTCGGGCGCTTGCGGTTCACACGGGTTTTGGTGGCCGTTTTTGGGGTTGCTGTACTTTTGCGGTTTGCCGAGGCCGGGCGCTTCGACCCGGTACTTTTTTTCTGCGGAACGCCGGTTTTTTTCTTCACACCTGTGCGGTTGGCCGCAGAGGGTTTGCTAGGTTTGGTGGTCGATTGCGACTTTGACCCGGATTTGGCAGCGGATTGGGATGAGGTCTTCGTCTTGCCCGTGCTTTTGCTGGCGCTGGTTCGCCGCGCCCGACCGACGGATGTGCCAGGCTTGCCGGAAGTAGAAGCAGAGGAACGTCGTTTGGGCGGTGTTTTGCCGGAGCCTTTGGAGTCGGACATGCAGAAATGATTGAACCGGAGTTGGACAAATGAACCGGGAGTTTAGCAGACGCTCATCAGGATGCCGGTATGCAACCGTGTTCAGCGTGGCCCGTTGTGCGCTGAGCCAGGGCAATGCCAGCCTCTGAAAAAGGCGCTAAAGTGGTGCATTCTGACTGATTACTGCGGCCGGACATTGCCGACTAAGGACACTCCATGACCCAAGTTTTGCTGGAAAATCGCTGGACCCAGGTTACCGAACAATTGACTGACACAGGCGCACGCTTTGGTCTGGACTGGCCAGCACTGTGGAGCAATCTCCCCCCTGAACAGCAGCAGAATCTGCAGAAGGTACTGACGGTCAGCCAGTACGTGGTCGACTCATTGCCGAAAGAAGCCGATTTTTTCACTCCGCTGATCCAGAGCAACGCCATCAGCGAGTCACTGGAGCGTGATCAGATCAGCCAGTGGATCGACGACGTCTGCGGCGATGCCTCGACCGAAGATGAGTGGCACAAGGGTCTGAGGATTGTTCGCCGCCGGGCCATGGTACAGATCATCTGGCGCGACCTGCTGCGGCTGGCTGATACCCTGACCACCACCGCCTCGGTATCCGATCTGGCCGACGAGTGCGTGTGTCGCACCATTGCTTTCCTGACACCGATCCTGCAAAAGCGTCACGGCGCACCAATTGGCAAACACAGCCAGCAGGAGCAGCACTTGCTGGTGCTCGGCATGGGCAAACTCGGGGCTTACGAACTCAACCTGAGTTCGGACATCGACCTGATTTTCACCTATCCGGAAAGCGGCAACACCAGTGGTCCCAAGGTCATCAGCAATCAGGAATACTTCATCAAGCTGGGTCAGAAGCTGATCACGGCGCTGGATAAAAACACCATCGACGGCTTTGTATTCCGCACCGACATGCGTCTGCGTCCCTATGGCCAGAGTGGCCCGCTGGTGATGAACTTCGATTCGATGGAAGAGTATTATCAGAATCAGGGGCGCGACTGGGAGCGTTACGCCATGGTCAAGGCGCGGGTGATGACCGGCGAGCAGACCGACACGGCCCAGACTCTGCTGCAGATTCTGCGTCCGTTTACCTATCGGGTGTACATCGACTACAGCGCGTTTGAGTCGCTGCGCTCGATGAAGGCCATGATCAACGCGGAAGTGCGTCGTCGTCACCTGGAACACAACGTCAAACTCGGTTCCGGTGGCATCCGGGAAGTGGAATTCATCGTCCAGGCATTTCAGCTGATCCGTGGCGGTCAGGACACCGAACTGCAAAACCGCGAGCTGGTACCGATGCTGACCATCCTCGCCGCTGAAGGCTATCTGCCAGCCGCCGCTTCGAACGAACTGAAACAGGCGTATCTGTTCCTGCGCGACAGCGAGCACGCACTTCAGGCGCTCAACGACGACCAGACCCAGCAGCTGCCGGACGATGATCTGAACCAGTCCCGCATTGCGCTGGCAATGGGCTTTGAAGACTGGTCCAGCTACCTCGAACAACTGGGCCATCACCGAGACGCGGTCAAACACCACTTTGCTGAAATCGTCCGGGGTCAGGACGATGAGGAAAGCGCAGCGGAAGAAGATCACCGCTGGATCGATCTCTGGCACGGCGAAATGTCTGACGCCACCCGCAACGAGCTTCATGCCCTGCACCCGGAACTGGTGTGCGATGCTTTTATCCAGCAGCTGGATACTTTCCGGGATTCCAAGGCTGTGGCCAGCATGCAAGCCATTGGCCGCGAGCGCCTGGAAAGCCTGATGCCGGATCTGATGCAAGCGCTGTCGCAATGCAAGCAGCCCAACGACACGCTGGAGCGGGTGATTCCGTTGCTGACTTCGGTGCTGCGCCGAACCGCGTATCTGGTGCTGTTGAAGGAAAATCCCCAGGCCCTGAAGCAATTAATCAACCTGTGTGGTGCATCCGTCTGGGTCTCCCAGTACATCACCCGCACACCGGTGCTGCTGGATGAACTGCTGACGCCCTCAACCCTGTACCAGTGCCCGGAACGGGAACAGCTGGAAGAAGAACTTCATCTGCGCATGCTGCGCATCGACGAAGACGACCTCGAACAACAGATGGAACAACTGCGTCAGTTCGTCCGTGCTCACAAACTCAGAGCCGCCGCCTGCGAAGTCATGTCGACCCTGCCACTGATGAAGATCAGCGATTATCTGACCTACCTGGCCGAAATCGTGCTCAAAACGGTATTGCAGCTGGCCTGGAATCAGATGGTCGAGAAATACGGTTATCCACAATCGCGCGAGAAAGAAGCCGTCACCGAGCCGGAATTCCTGATCGTCGGATATGGCAAGGTCGGTGGACTGGAGCTGAGTTACAGTTCGGATCTCGACCTGGTGTTCCTGCACAACACCTGGAACATGGGCAGCACCATCGCTGACAAGAGCGCCGGTCAGCGCAGCATCGACAACTCGGTGTTCTACACCCGCCTCGGGCAGCGCATGATTCACATCATGACCACCCAGACCCATTCCGGCGACCTGTACGAAATCGACATGCGCCTGCGCCCATCTGGCAACTCCGGCATGATTGTGGCGTCGCTCAAGGCGTTTGAAGAGTATCAGCAGCAGCACGCCTGGACGTGGGAACATCAGGCGCTGGTACGTGCACGGGTGCTGTGTGGCAGCCCGGTACTGGCCACCGCCTACGAAACCGTGCGCGCCAATACCCTGAGCCTGGAGCGAGACAACCAAAGTCTTAGACAGGAAGTTAAAGCCATGCGCCAGAAAATGCGGGATAATCTCGGCTCGAAAAGTACCTCTGGACAACAATTCCACCTCAAACAGGATGCCGGGGGTATTGTTGACATTGAGTTTCTGGTTCAATACGGCGTTCTGGCCTGGTCACATCAGCACCCGGAATTACTGGCAGTGACGGACAACATGCGACTACTGGACGCATTTGCCGCTGCTGGCTTGCTCGATCCACAAGATCAACAGATATTGCAGCAAACCTACCTGTCATACCGAGCCGAAACTCACCGGCGAGCATTACAGAATCAGAACATAACGCTGGACGCGTCCGACGCTGCAGAGCTTGGATTCGACCAGATGCGCAGCGATGTGACGCGCCTTTGGCAGCAGTGGCTGGACCACCAGCCCGGTAAATAACGACGACACAAAAGATACAGTGAGGTTCATATGCTACCTTCCATGTCCGACCGCGATGGTCAGATCTGGTTAGACGGAGAGTTAGTTGACTGGCGCGATGCCAAAGTCCATGTACTGACCCATACCCTGCACTACGGCATGGGCGTGTTTGAAGGTGTCCGTGCCTATCAGACCGACAAGGGCGCAGCGATTTTCCGTTTGCAGGAACACACTGACCGTCTGTTCCGTTCCGCTCACATTCTGGGTATGACACTGCCGTTTACCAAAGAAGAGCTGAACGAAGCCCAGCGTGCTGCCGTGCGTGAAAACGACCTGAACAGCGCCTACATCCGTCCGATGGCGTTCTTCGGCTCCGAAGGCATGGGCCTGCGCGCCGACAACCTGCGTGTTCACGTGATGGTTGCGGCATGGGAGTGGCCGGCCTACATGGGTGAAGAAGCCAAGACCCAGGGCATCAAGATCCGTACCTCCAGCTACACCCGTCACCACGTCAACATCACCATGTGTAAAGCGAA
>PBNY01000053.1 GCA_002723385.1 Oceanospirillaceae bacterium
GCTGCGGTTCATAAAGGTGGAAGGTTTCAACAGCCAGCAAGTGTGCCCATTGATAGCGCCTTTACCCACCAGGCCAGAATATTTTTTGTCGGGTGACAGACGAATGCCATGACTGCGGGCCAGTTCATCGACGACCCAGAAACCGGCATTGTGACGAGTGTCTTCGTATTCGTTGCCTGGGTTGCCAAGGCCAACGATCAGCGTGATTTCGGATGCCATATAGAATAACTCCTGTTAAATCGCACTTGGACAGAGATATTACGGACATAAAAAAAGCGGGGTAAACCCCGCTTTTTCAGCATGACGAGAATTACTCGGCAGCTTCTTCTTCGCTTTCTTCAGCGTCACCGCCTTTAGGAGCAATAACGGATACAACGGCTGTATCGTGCTCTGCACCGTGAGACAGGGCCTGAGACTCAACGCCTTCTGGCAGTTTCAGGTCGCTCAGGTGGATAACGGTACCCACTTCAACCTCAGCCAGATCGATTTCGATGAATTCTGGCAGGTGGTCAGCAGTACAGATGATGTCCAGGCTGGTCAGCTGGTGAGAGATCTTGCCGCCGCCAATCTTGACACCAACACAAGCGTCTTCGTTCAGGAAGTGCAGTGGAACGTGAGCCTTGATCTTGGTATCTGCGTTAACGCGCAGGAAGTCAGCGTGCCAGATCAGATCTTTGGCAGGGTGACGTTGCAGGTCTTTCAGAACAACGCTTTCTGATTTGCCGGCAACTTCCAGTGTTACAACACTGCTGTAGAAAGCTTCTTCTTCCAGAACTTTCCAAAGTTCATTGGCTTTCAGAGTGATGGAAGTCGGTTCGGCGTCACCACCGTAGATGATTGCTGGTACGCAGTTCGCGCGACGCAGGCGGCGGCTCGCACCTTTCCCTGAGTCTTCACGGATTTCTGCAGACAAAGTGAAGTCTGACATGGTGTTTTCCTCATATATAGGATGAAAAAACCGTCCGGTTTGCGACCAACTCGGACGGTTTGAAACTAGCGGATGGATCGATTAACTGAATCGAATCAATTAACGAAACATCGCGCTGATGGATTCTTCGTTGTTGACGCGGCGAACTGCCTCGGCCAACAGGCCCGAGATAGTCAGCTGGCGAATGGTGCCAGTGGATTTGGCAGCTTCAGACAGCGGAATGGTGTCAGTAACAACCAGTTCGTCCAGTTCGGTATTGGACAGGCGATCAACAGCGGGGCCGGATAGTACAGGATGCGTACAGTAGGCGACAACTTTTTCTGCACCGAATTCTTTCAGTGCCTTGGCTGCGTGGCAGAGAGTACCGGCAGTATCGACCATGTCATCGACCAGTACGCAAGTACGGCCTTTGACGTCACCAATGATGTTCATGACTTCGGATTCGTTGGCTTTCTGGCGACGCTTGTCGATGATAGCAAGATCCGCATTCATCTGCTTGGCGATAGCGCGGGCACGTACCACGCCGCCGATATCCGGTGATACAACGATCAGATTTTCGTAACCCTGGCGCTCAAGGTCATCGATCAGTACCGGTGAACCGTACACGTTATCTACCGGGATATCGAAGAAGCCCTGAATCTGGTCAGCATGAAGGTCAACGGTCAGTACGCGGTGGATGCCGGCGCCGGACATCATGTCAGCAACTGCACGGGCGCTGATGGGCACACGAGCACTGCGAGGACGGCGGTCCTGGCGGGCGTAACCAAAGTAAGGAACAACGGCTGTGATGCGGCTGGCGGAAGCGCGATGCAGGCCATCGGCAAGCAGCAGAACTTCCATCAGGTTGTCATTGGTTGGAGCGCAGGTCGGCTGGATGATGAAAACATCTTTACCACGAACGTTTTCGTCGATCTCGATGGTGATTTCGCCATCACTGAATTTGCCAACAGTGGCTTCACCCAGGGGAATATCAAGACGCTCTACGACAAGGCGGGCCAGTTCCGGATTAGCATTACCGGTAAAAACCATTAACTTGGACACAGGATTCCCCTATGGTGCAAATTTCAGAGAACAGAGGGAGAAGAATTGGCTGAGGTGGCAGGACTCGAACCTGCGAATGACGGGATCAAAACCCGTTGCCTTACCACTTGGCGACACCCCAGCATCAGGACGGCTTAGATAGTACCTTATGGGCAGGGGATTCGTTAACACCCCGTGCAATAAAATACCTGATTTCAGCCGGTAACAGCTCAGAAACTCTGATGGCTTCTGATTTGGAATTGAAACCTGAAAATATACAAGCCCCAGTTCCGGTGAGCTTAGCAGGATGGAATTTATTTAGCAAATTCAATGTCTTACCAATTTCAGGATAAATCATTGAAACAACGTCTTGGCAGTCGTTGTTGCCTTCCTCCTCAAGCGCGGTGCGTATACTAATGACGGGTGTATCCCTTGTCAAACTTTTATTTGAAAAAATTTCACCTGTATTCACCTGGACGCTTGGACAGGCGACCAGGAACCACTTTTCTGGCAGTTCTGGTAACGGTGTCAGAATCTCTCCAACACCTTCGGCGAAGGCCGCGAACCCTTTTACAAAGACAGGGACATCCGCTCCCAGGCTCAGGCCGGTCTCGGCCAGTTCGTCCAGAGACAGATTCAGCTCCCAGAGTTCGTTCAACGCCAGTAGTGTCGTCGCTGCGTTTGAGCTGCCGCCGCCAAGGCCGCCGCCCATTGGCAATATCTTCTCCAGAGTAATATCGATACCGCACGTTCTGAGCTGACGACTGTCTGCGATTGCTTGCAGCTTTCGTGCAGCCTTGATGATCAGATTGTCTTCGTCTGGCACGCCTTCGATAGCCGGACTCAACGTTAGTGCGTCATCGTCCCGTGTTTCAAACGTCAGGGTGTCGCTGTAGTCGAGGAACTGAAACAGCGTCTGCAGATTGTGATAACCATCCTCCCGGCGCCCCGTGATGTGGAGCATCAAGTTGAGTTTGGCCGGAGCAGGCAGGGTGAGGCGAGTGTTATCAGTCATACACAGTCCACTTGGATATCGCGAGAATAAAGCGGTGATCATACCCGGAAATTTTTACTCGCCCAGGTAGCCAGTAGTCGCCGTACTGTTGAAAGCGGGAATAATCGATCTTCCAGCCGTGTTGGCTGAGTGATTCAGTCATGCCGTAGTCATCGGTTTTGATGGTGAAGTCTGATCCGGGAGCAGGCTGACCTTTAATCCAGTAATGAATGTCCTGAATCGGAAAATTCCAGCCAAGATATTGGCTCATCAATAATTCCGGGCTTTCCGCTACGGCCGGAGAGTCCCAGCCAGGCAACAGCAGTTCGGTTTTGCTCTTGCTGCCGTTGATTTTGGTCGACCCCTGGCCCAGGGGGCCAGTGATGAAAATCTGGTACTTGTGCACATCCTGATTCCAGCTCAAAAAGCCGGTTGCTGCATCCTGTGGTGTCTTGATTGAAATTTTGCCCGCGATGTCCCAGTGCTTGAGTGAATCGAGGTGATCAGGGCCGTCGGTTTTAAGCAGGCTGCTACAGGCGCTCAGCATCAGTGTGCTGAATGCCATCGCCAACAGGATAGGGAATGAGTGTCGGGTCATTTCAGTTGTATCTGTAATCGATCCAGAGTGTCTTTGATGATGTTGCTGTCCGGTGTTTCCTTGAGCGCTCGTTTCCATACTTGCACGGCCTTGCTTTGGCGGTCGGTGATCCACAGCAATTCGCCATAGTGCGCAGCAATTTCATGATCGTGCATCTTGTCATACGCCCGTTTCAGATATTTTTCCGCCTGTTCCATGTTGCCGAGGCGGAAGTAGGCCCAGCCAAGGCTGTCTGAAATCGCGGCACTGTGTGGGGCCAGGACGAAAGCACGTCGAATCAGTGCCAGAGCTTCCTGGGTACGGGTGGTTTTGTCGGCCAGGGTGTAACCCAGCGCGTTCAGTGCTTCGGCGTTGTTGGGTTCCAGTTCGATGACTCGGGACAAATCCTGCTCCATCTCGACAATGTTGTCCTGTCGGGCGTACACCATGGCGCGCCCGTATAGAAGGTGAGTATTGTCTGGTTCAATCGCTAACCCCTGTTGATAGGTATCCAGCGCAGCTTCCAGTTGACTGGTTTCTGCCAGCAGGTCGGCCAGCAGTCCGGTCAAATCAGCCGAATCCTCGGGAGAGCGATTGGCCTGCTGTTTCAGGAAAATGGAACCGGCTTCAAAAGACTCTCGTGCGGTGATCAGGCGCAATGCTTCGGAGCTGGCGGGAAGGAATTCATCCCCCGGCTGAACCTGTGAAAAGTAGCGAATGGCTTCTTCCGGCTCGTCAAGGTCGATCAGAATCAGGCCGAGGTAATAGTTGGCTCGATCACCCAGTTGCTCATCATTTAATAGTGGCACCAACAGCCCTTTGGCCCGGTAAGGCATTTTGCGTTCGTAGGATAGCAGTGCCAGTGTGAACCGAATTTCGGAATCGGCTGGATAACGGGCGTGAAGATCACCGTAGGCGTCGAGGGCGTCCTGCATGCGATCCAGTCTGAGCAGTACTTTGGCGCGCAGCTCTCGCATCCCCTTGTGATCGGGGTGTGTGTCCAGAACTTCGTCGAGCCATTCCAGCGCCTCGTCATGGCGCTTTATGGCCGCCAGCAGGCGCGCTTTCATCACCGCCGGTACCCGGTAATCCGGGTCGATGTCCAGTGCCTGTTCAAATTTTTCCAGTGCCGGAGCCACTCGCCCCAGACTTTGATGCATGACTCCCTGTGTGGTCAGCAGGCTTGGATCGTGGGGAAGTGTTTGTTCCTGTTTTCGCAGTGCCTGAATCAGTGCCTGTTTTTGCTCTTTGGTCATATGAGCAATGCGAGTCGACAGATATTCAAATTGACTGCGGCCAGTGAGGCGACGGATTTCCATCATATGATGGACGGCGGTATCGAATTGTCCGTTCGCCAACGCAGACTGAGCCATCAGTTGATGGGCTTCGGGTTCATCCGGATTGGTTTTTAACCAGAGTTCGGCGGCTTCGCGAGTGGACTGTGTATTTCCGGCAAAGCGAGCCACCCGAGCGGCGCGGGACGTGATTTCATCCGCGTCTGACTGGCGTGCGGCATTGAGATAATGTTTGACCGCAATGTCATAACGCTGACGCTGGCCAGCGAATTCGGCGGTTAGCAAGTCTGTCAGCAATGGTGACGGAATCGCGCCGGGAGCTGGCGGTGGCGGCTCACGTGTCACTTTTTCAGGCTCAACATCCGGCAGGATAACGCTGACGGAATCGCTGCCGCCGGGTTCGGTCGATTGAGACTGTGTTTCAAGACTGGCACAGCCACTGACGGACAAAATGAGCGCAAAAGATGCCATCAAACCTGGCCATCTGGCGATTTCTTTGAAGAACTGCCGTAAAGACGTATGGCAGTCGGAACATTGCGTTGAAACCATAAGGATTCCGTTATGACGGTGACGCGCCACACTGGATCACCTGAGTTTTGGTTCTATTTAGAGTGAGATGCCAGATCAAGTCAAAGATTTCGTCGGCAAATCCTGTTCATGCGGTTTATAATTCGCCGCTTTCTATTTTGGGGTAGCACAGTTCGACATGAGTATTTGGGCTCTGGGCATTAACCACAAGACGGCGCCGGTCTCGGTGCGGGAGCAAGTGGCTTTCGATCCTGCGAGGATGTCAGACGCCCTGGCTGATATTTGTGCTTCTGCACCCGTATCCGAAGCCGTCATTCTGTCGACCTGCAACCGCACTGAGATTTACGGTTCGTCAAAAGAGTTCCGCCAGGACGATATTCTCGACTGGTTTGCGGAACACCATTCCATTGAACGGGACACTCTGCAACCGACGCTGTACTGTCTTGAGCAGGAACATGCGGTGCAGCACACTATGCGTGTGGCCAGTGGGCTGGACTCTCTGGTTCTGGGTGAACCGCAAATCCTGGGGCAAATGAAGTCAGCCTACTCGGCGGCTCAGGAAGCAGGTACTGTCGGTTCCGAACTTGGACGCCTGTTCAGGCAGACCTTCTCGATCGCCAAGCGTGTTCGCACCGATACTGCCATCGGCGAAAACCCGGTTTCTGTCGCGTTTGCTGCGGTGCGCATGGCGCAACATATCTTTGCGGATATGAGCAACAACAAGGCATTGCTGATTGGTGCGGGCGAAACCATTGAGCTGGTGGCCCGTCACCTGACCCAGGCGGGCGTGAAACAATTGATTGTGGCCAATCGGACTCTGGCTCGTGCCCAGCATCTGGCGGAGGAATTTCACGCCGAGGCCATCTTGCTTGAGGACATTCCCCAGGTTCTGGCGGAAGCCGATATTGTGATTGCCTCCACTGCCAGTCCGTTGCCGATTCTGGGCAAGGGCGCGGTTGAAAAGGCACTGAAGAAACGCCGCCATGAACCCATGTTTATGGTCGATATTGCCGTTCCTCGTGACATTGAGGAAGAGGTGGCCGAGCTTTCCGATGTTTACCTCTACACCGTGGATGATCTGCGCAGCATTATCGAAGAAAACGTTCGTTCCCGTGAAGATGCGGCCCAGCAAGCTGAAGAGCTGGTGTTGGCCGGTGTCGAACATTTTATGCGCGAGCTTCGTGTTCTGGATGCCGTTGGTACCGTGACAGACGTACGCACGCATGTGGATGCGTTGCGTGAAGAACAGCTCCAGAAAGCACTCAAACAACTGGAAAACGGCGCTGATGCGGAGAAAGTCCTGCGTCAGTTTGCCCACACCTACAGCAATAAATTGCTACACGGCCCTACCGTGACCCTGCGTCGAGCAGCGGCAGAAGGGCGTATGGAAGTATTTGACTGGACACGCGAGTTGTTCCAGTTGCCCGATGCTTCCGGCAACACACCGGATAACGACTGAATTTCATGAAAGCCTCCATTCTGCACAAGCTCGAACACCTGACTGAACGCTACGAGGAGGTCGGGCACTTGCTGTCCGATCCGGACGTGATCTCGGATCAGGATAAATTCCGCACGCTCTCGAAGGAATACAGCGAGCTTGAGACCATTGCCAAAACCTACGCGGCTTTCCGAACGGCTCAGTCTGATCTCGAAGAGTCGGAGCTGCTGGCCCGGGATGATGATCCTGACATGCGTGCCATGGGGGCTGAAGAAGCCGATGCAGCCAAACAACAGATCGAATCTCTGACGTCAGAGCTGGAAATTCTGCTGCTGCCGAAAGATCCGGACGATGCCAGCAACGTGGTACTCGAAATTCGTGCCGGAACTGGTGGTGACGAGGCTGCCATTTTCTCTGGTGACTTGTTTCGTATGTATTCCCGTTACGCGGAAACGATTGGCTGGCGAGTGGAAACACTCAGCGCCAGCGAAGGCGAGCACGGTGGTTACAAGGAAATCATTGCCCGCATTTCTGGTGACGACGTGTATTCCCGTCTGAAATTTGAATCCGGCGCTCATCGGGTTCAGCGAGTACCGGAAACCGAAAGTCAGGGACGTATTCACACCTCCGCGTGCACGGTTGCCGTGATGCCGGAAGTGGAAAGTGAAGACGATATTGATATCAACAAGGCCGATTTGCGCGTTGATACGTTCCGCGCTTCCGGTGCGGGTGGTCAGCACGTCAACAAGACCGATTCGGCGATTCGAATCACCCACTTGCCGACCGGCATGGTCGTGGAATGTCAGGAAGAGCGTTCCCAACACAAGAACCGCGCCAAAGCCATGGCATTGCTGGCCACACGTCTGAAAGATGCCCAGTCACAAGCTGCTCATGCGGAACAGGCGGCGACGCGCAAGAGCCTGGTGGGTTCCGGTGATCGCTCCGAGCGCATTCGCACCTACAACTATCCACAGGGCCGGGTGACGGATCATCGCATCAACCTGACCCTCTACAAGCTGGAAGAAATCGTGCAAGGCGAGCTGTCTCCCGTGCTTGACCCCCTGTTGCAAGAACACCAGGCCAACCTGCTGGCTGAAATGGCTTCCGCCAGCTGATGTCCGAACAGTCCAGGGATTCAAACTCAAGCCCCACGCTCGCGACCAATGCGCGGGTTAGCATCGACACCTGGCTGAAACGCTCGGCGTTTCAGCTGCATGAGAACGGCTCTGAGTCTCCCCGGGCCGATGTTGAGCTGCTGGCCCAAAATGTACTCGACTGCGATCGTACCTGGTTACGAACCTGGGGCGACAAGCCGCTTTCGGACGTTCAGCGCTCTCAGCTCGATAAGCTGCTTAAACGGCGTCTTGATGGTGAACCGGTCGCCTACATCCTCGGTGAACGCGGGTTCTGGTCACTGATGCTGGACGTTTCTCCCGCCACCCTGATTCCCAGACCGGATACAGAGACGCTGGTTGAATGGGCGTTGGAACTCGATTTGTCAGAAACAACGCGATGCCTGGATCTCGGTACCGGAACCGGTGCCATTGCTCTGGCATTGGCTTCTGAGCGATCCGAGTGGGACGTCACCGGAGTCGACTTCAGCCAGGATGCGGTTGAACTGGCTCGGGGCAATGCCCTGAAAAATCGGCTGGAGCAGGTGGCGTTTATTCAGAGTGACTGGTTTGGTCGGGTCAGCGGGAAATTCCATCTGATCGTCAGTAATCCTCCTTATATCGATCCCGAAGATGAACACCTTGCTCAGGGGGATGTCCGTTTTGAACCGAGATCGGCGCTGGTTGCTGAAGACGAGGGGCTGGCGGATATCGAGCACATCGTGACCAACAGCAGGGCGTATCTGGAAGCCGATGGATGGCTGTTGCTGGAACACGGTTATCAACAGGCGGACGCTGTGCAGGCCTGCCTGGAACAGGCCGGTTTCGAGCAAGTTTCAACCCGATACGATTTCGGCGGTCAGCCCAGAATAACCGGTGGCTGCTGGCAGCCTGAAACGTCTGAAAGGACGGTTTGATGAACGACGAAGAACTGCTGCGCTACAGTCGTCATATCCTTCTCGATGGGATGGATATCGAGGGTCAGGAAGCACTGAAAAATGCTCGTGTGATGATCATTGGTGCCGGTGGACTGGGTAGCCCGGTGGCCATGTATCTGGCGGCGGCTGGCGTCGGTACGCTGGAGCTGGTCGATCCGGATCAGGTTGAATTGTCGAATCTGCAGCGCCAGATTGCTCACGTCAGTGATCGTCTGGGCATGGACAAGGTTGCATCTGCAGCGGAATCGCTCAGGGCGTTGAATCCGTTCTGCCAGGTCATTCCTCATGCATTGGCAGCCACGGAATCCTGGCTGGAGACTCATCTGGAATCGGTAGACCTGTTACTGGACTGCACCGACAACGCCAACATCCGTTATCAAATCAATCGGGCTTGCCTGGCGACCAGCACGCCGTGGTTTTCTGCTGCAGCGGTGGGGATGTCAGGCCAGCTGGTGTTTTTCGACCCGGCGGATGAACATTCGCCCTGTTATCGCTGTTTATACCCGGATCTGGATCGTGATCCAGAATCGGGGGCGGCTGATGGATGTGCCGAAAGCGGTGTTTTGGCGCCTGTCGTGGGTGTCGTTGGTTGCCTGCAAGCGGTTGAGGCACTGAAATTGCTGTCAGGTATGGAAAGGCCACAGGTTGGGCGTCTGCAGCTGTTTGATTTCCGTGCTTCTCAATGGCGCAGCCTGCAGCTGAAACCATCCAGGAACTGCACCGACTGTCAAAGCTGACATGCATGGGTGCCGCTTCGGGTGTCACATCTGACGTTTCGCTGTTTTTGATCTTCCTTTTCTCCGTATTTTCAATCTGGTTGTTGGCAGGCAATAGCCTGCTGATGAGCCGTTTTGTGTTCGTGAAAGGGGCTATTCACGACATCGATATATACTTTATGCTTATGTAGTTATGCTTGGCCTTCGTTTTGCTGAATAATGGATTGGCTATTCCCGGTCATCGCGCAGGTATCGTTGCTCGACAGCAGTTATGCACCAAGCCGGGATCCATTCTTATTACAACAGGGTAAGGCAAACTATGGCGAGAGTGATTGTGTTGGGTGCCGGAACGGGCGGCATGGCGGGTGCTTACGAAATCAAGGAGCTGCTGGGCAAAGACCATCAGGTGACTGTGATTAACGACAGGGAAGACTTTCAGTTTGTCCCTTCCAACCCCTGGATTGCAGTTGGCTGGCGCAAGCGTCCTGAAATCAGTTTTCCGATTCGTCCCTATCTGGAAAAGAAAGACATTGAATTCATTGCTTCGGCGGTGGTTGAGATCGATCCGAACAACAATGTACTGAAGCTGGATAACGGCACTGAAGAGTCCTACGACTATCTGGTGATCTGTACCGGACCAAAACTGAACTTCGCTGCTGTAGAAGGCGCAGGTCCTCACGGCGGTTTCACCCAATCCGTGTGTTCCCTTGATCATGCGGAATCCTGCTATGACGACGTCAAGGCGTTGATTGATGAGCCAGGCCCGGCCATTGTTGGTGCCATGCCGGGTGCTTCCTGTTTCGGCCCTGCCTACGAATACGCTTTTATTCTGGAAGCCGAACTGCGCAAGAAGAAAGTTCGTGACCAGATTCCAATGACCTACGTGACCAGCGAGCCATACATCGGCCATCTGGGCCTGGGTGGTGTCGGCGATTCCAAATCCATGCTGGAAAGCGAACTGCGTAACCGTCATATCAAGTGGATCACCAACGCCAGCGTCAGCAAGGTGGAAGACGGTGTGATGCACGTTGATGAAATGGATGACGACGGCAATCTGAAGCGCAAGCACGAACTGCCGTTCAAACATTCGATGATGTTGCCAGCATTCGCCGGTGTTGATCCGGTTGCTGCGGTTGAAGGTCTGGTAAATCCGAAGGGCTTCGTCGTCATTGATGATTATCAGCGTAACCCAACCTTCAAGAACATCTTCTCAGCTGGCGTCTGTGTTGCGATTCCACCTGTGGAAGCGACTCCGGTGCCAACCGGTACGCCGAAAACCGGTTACATGATCGAGTCGATGATGACGGCCATTGCGCACAACCTGAAAGCCGATCTGGACGGCGGTGTGCCAGATGCCAAAGGCAGCTGGAGTGCCATTTGTCTGGCCGATATGGGCGACACCGGTGCGGCCTTCGTGGCTATCCCGCAGATTCCGCCGCGTAACGTTACCTGGTTCAAGAAGGGCAAGTGGGTTCACATGGCCAAGATCGCGTTCGAGAAGTATTTCATCCGCAAGATGAAAACAGGCTCCAGCGAACCGGTATATGAGAAGTACACCCTGAAGGCATTGGGGATCAATCGCCTGAAAGACTGATGTGTCTTTTTTAAAAGCTTGGCAAGAAAACGCGCGGTCAGTTGACCGGGCGTTTTTTGTTTCGGTTTTTGTTTTCGGAAGCCGTTACTCTTCGCCGAACAGGGAACAGTCGATCAGATCACACAGGCAGTGAATCACCACCAGATGCACTTCCTGAATACGAGCGGTGACCTGGGAAGGGACACGGATTTCGACGTCATCTACCGTCAACAGCGACACCATGTTGCCACCATCTTTACCGGACAGGGCTACCACGGTCATTTCGCGTTCATGAGCCGCCTGAATGGCTTGCACCACATTGGCGGAGTTGCCGCTGGTTGAAATGGCCAGCAACACATCGCCGGGATTACCCAACGCACGAATCTGTTTGGAAAAAACCTCGGCGTAGTTGTAGTCGTTGGCAATGGAGGTGATGGTCGAAGAGTCGGTCGTCAGGGCGATCGCAGGCAAGCTGGGGCGCTCGCGTTCAAAGCGGTTGAGCAGTTCGGATGAAAAATGCTGCGCATCACCTGCAGAACCACCGTTACCGCAGGTGAGAATCTTGCCGCCATTGAGCAAGGTATTCACCATCATTTGCGCGGCACGCTCGATATAGGGAGGCAGGACTTCCGCAGCCGATGCCTTGGTCTCAATGCTGGTGCCAAAATGGCCGATAATTCTGTCTTGCACAACAAGCCTCCTGTGTAAGGCTCGCATGATATGTCAGTAATGACGGGCTGTCACATAAACGCTGAACTGATCCATTGCAAGCGTGGCGGGACACCGGTGCCAACCACGACATCAAAGCGGCAGTCGGGCGGCGTATTGCCGAATTGCTGCTGCAGATAACGGCTGGCTGTGCGTATGATCCGGCGTTGCTTGGTGACCGTGATGGACTCGGCGGCGGACAAGAAATCTTCGTGTTTGCGATAACGGACTTCCACAAATACCAGCGTATCAGCGTCCCACATAATCAGGTCGATTTCGCCAACGCGGGAGTACTGGTTTCGGTCGCACGGCTGCAAACCTTGCCGGATCAAATATTCCTCGGCCAGTTGCTCGATTTCGGTGCCTTGCTGGCGACGGTTGGAGGGCGAGGAAGAACGCCCGGAGAAGGAATCAACATCCATGTGTTTACCGTCCTGAAAAAGGCCGCAGAGCGGCCTTTTGAATGTATTGGCTGAGCTATGATGCCCGCTCAGTTGTTGGCTGCCAACTCAGGTGCAGCCGGTGGGAGTGGAGCCGGGCTGCCATTCCTGAACTCGGCACACTCTCCGCGGCGGTGAAGACGTTGCGAAGCGTCCATTTGCAAGGTGCCGGTAACACCGGTCAGCGCCGCTGCCGGAGATTCCTGCATCTGGTTCAGACGCGATGGCAACCAGTAAGCATCGGCTCCCAGAGCATACAGCCTGACGTATGGCCCCTGGCCGCGTTCGAGGCTGTTTTCAACGTCGCGATAGAGTTCCGGTTGATCCAGCACCCAGGGCTGATCGCAGAAACGCACGCCTTTGAGGTCGCCATCACGGGAATCAGGCTGGCCACCGTAAATGCGAGATGTGGCGTAGATGGGCAGTGCGCCCGCATAGTTGAATGCCATGATCGGTTTGACCTGACGCCCGGTAGCCGGATCGGCAGCAATGAATACCCAGTCGGCATCCTGACGACGACGCGGTTCGAACTTGAGGTCTTCGCTCATGAACTGGCGAATGCGTTTCTGGCGCTGCTTGCTGCTGTCGATATTCAGCAGCGAGCCAACATCACCGTTCAGGTTACCTTTACCGTAGAAATGCGCTTCGTTGATGGTGCCGCCCAGCTCTTCCCAACGGGTGCGGAAGGCTTGCAGAATCCGCTCACCCCAGTTGCCTTCTGGAATCATCACTAGCGCGTGACGAAGGCCATCAGCCCAGGCGCGTTCGGCGATTTCTTCTGCTTCATCTTCCGGAGCCAGACCAAACTGGAACAGAGACTCTGGTGCGGAGTACTCATCATCAAGAGCGTTGTGGTTGTCGTAGTTCAGGGCAACGGTCGGCAGTGACAGAGCCTCGCGCTGAGCCAGCGACTGAACGCCATTTTTACTGACAGGCCCAATCATCCACTTGGCCCCGGCCAACAAAGCAGACGCATAGGCGGAATCCAGAGAATCAATCGCCTGGCTGTCCATAAACTGCAATGCAGGTGCAAACAGGCCTTCTTGCCTGGCTTTGAAATAACTCGCCATCAGACCGTCACGAATAGCCTCACCGGAACGTGCCAGAGGGCCAGACAGTGGCAGCAAAACGGCTACTTTCTCCGGCTTCTGCAAGGCATGGCTCTGCAGGTTGTTGATGGCTTCTGGTGGAGTGATGGCAGCCGGGTGCATGGGGTTGCGAGTGCGCCAGGTTGAGATACGCTCGATCTGTTGCTCAAGACTCATTGGCTGACGGGCGTTCAAAAGCGCCAGTTGCAGCCAGCCAGACAGCTCGCGCTTGGAAACCGAATTCACGGTTTCTGCGTACTGCGCCACTGCTGCGTATGGAATTTGCTGCAGTGCTTGCCAGATGCGGTCGTTGTTGTCGGACTTCGCCGTGCCTGAAAGCTGGGCTGAATAATTGACGCGGGCCTGAACCACCGGCCACCACTGCTGTTGCCGTTCCAGCAGCAGGATATCCAGTTCGGCCAGTTCCGCGCGTTGTGCCGGAGTGGCTGAAAACTGCTTTTGTTTCAGACTGTCCAGTGACTGGCGAATGGTCTGACTGGACTCTTCCGTCAGCTCATTGGTCAGAATCGCCAGTCGGGTAATCAGCAACTTGCGCTCGAATTGTTCCGTGCGATTCAGACTGCGACGGCCAAGCTGTTGCAAAAGCGTACTGGCATTGCCAAACTCGCCGGCTTTGATGGCGTTTCGTGCTTTGCCCAACAGCTCCATGGCGGTTGGACCAGCCTTGACGACAGGTCGGGTATTAACCGGCTTTTCCGGCGTTCCGGCGCATCCGGCCAGACCCAATATTGAAGCAGTTGCCATAATGGCGACTGTTTTCCAAACCCCAGGTGCATTTCCCCGCATGAGTACTCTTCCGCTAATGCAAGCAGCCACACTGTATGTGGTTGCAACTCCAATTGGTAACTTGGCCGACCTCACCGAACGTGCTGTTCAGGTGCTCGGTGGTGTGGATTTGATCGCTTGCGAGGATACCAGACATACTTTGAAATTACTTCAGCACCTCGGGATCCGTAAGCCGCTGATTTCTGTACACGATCACAATGAACGTGATCGCATTGAGCAAGTCGTCGATCATCTGGACGCCGGTCGTTCCATCGCGCTGGTTTCGGATGCCGGGACGCCGTTGATATCCGATCCCGGTTATCCGCTGGTCAATGCTCTGCGAGGTCGGGGCTTTAAAGTCGTACCCATACCAGGGGCCAGTGCCCTGGTGACGGCATTGTCCGCCGCTGGTTTGCCCACGGATCGCTTTATCTTTGAAGGATTTCTGCCACACAAGTCCGGTGCTCGACGCGAGCGGCTGGACGAACTGCGCAATGAGCCTCGCACGCTGGTGTACTACGAATCCCGACACCGGATTCTGGATTCGCTGGCGGATATGCAAGCCGTCTTCGGAGCCGAGCGTTCCGTTTGCATCGCCCGTGAACTTACCAAAACCTTCGAAAGTTTCTACTCAGGCACATTTGAAGACGTTATCAACGTGGTTGCTGCGGAAGATAACCACCAGAAAGGTGAATTTGTGGTGATGGTCGCGGGTAACCCGGAGCCAGAGACTGCATCAGCCGTGGATATCGAGCGCCTGTTCCGATTGCTGCTGGTGGAATTGCCACCCAAAAAAGCCGCAGCGGTGATATCGGAACTGACCGGAGAAAACAAGAAAGCCCTGTATCAGAAAGCGCTGGAAATACAGGGGAAGATATAACGGCGCTGATCGCCAGTATTCTGTCGCGAAACTGTAACCTTTGTGCTAGTCTCCGCGCCCGAAGTTGGCCAGACAGTCGCTGCCTGAGTAATCAGGGGGAGGAAAGTCCGGGCTTCAAAGGGCAGGGTGCCAGGTAACTCCTGGGGGGCGTGAGCCCACGACCAGTGCAGCAGAGAGTAAACCGCCGATGGCCACATTCGTGTGGAACAGGTAAGGGTGAAAGGGTGCGGTAAGAGCGCACCGCGCGGCTGGCAACAGTTCGTGGCACGGTAAACTCCACTCGAAGCAAGACCAAATAGGTTCCCTACAGGCGTGGCCCGCGCTGGGAACGGGTAGGTCGCTTGAGCCAGTGAGCAATTGCTGGCCTAGACGAATGACTGTCCAAGACAGAACCCGGCTTACCGGCCGACTTCAACAAATCCGGAAACCCGCAAGCACCCAGGTGTTTGCGGGTTTTTTTATGCCTTGAAACCGCATACTTCCAGCCTCGCAAACCTGATAGGGAAATAGATTTTCTCTCCGTTACAGCATCATTAAAAACAGACCATAAAACCCGAAGACCTGCCAAATTTGGCCATCCTTAATCGTATTGTCAGAACCTGTTGCTCGTTTTTCCAACACTTGGTAGCGTAAAGCTCTGAATTTAAGGACGTCAGGCAAGAAAGCTGTCTGCTTTGCGTGCCATGTAGAGCAGAAAAACGCGCAAGTGCATTTAATCGGTGACAACTTGTTCAGTGATTGAGTATTTACGTATGCAAATCAAACACTTAATTAATTTTGCAACAAGTTAGGCCACTACAAAAACGCGCATGCGTATGACTAAGCTGTTAGCTTTTATATGAATGGTACTTCTAAATGCTTGAACTAATAATTTCACTAGTTAGCTTTTTATTGGGTATGTTTGTTATGTACTTAAGGCACCTCTGAATAATTCTCCAGGATCAGCGATAATACCGCCAGCCATCATTCCAGAGGTGTTCCATGTCACAGCTCAGCTTCTCCGATGCCGAAGGGCAAGCCAAAAAGCGTAAAGTCACCCGTCGTGAGAAATTCC
>PBNY01000054.1 GCA_002723385.1 Oceanospirillaceae bacterium
AGCGGCAGGCGACCACCGGCCAGTGACGGGCTGCACACCGGGACCAGCATTACCTTGCGCAAAAAGTGGGTTTCGATGTCGTTCCATTCGCCGCTTCCGTAATACACCGCGATGTCGGTATTCGAACGGTTGAAATCGATCAAGCCTTGCGAAGCATTTACCTGCAGCTCCACGGTTGGGTGCAATTCCTGAAATTTCGCCATGTGGGGCATTAACCAGCGGATCAGGAAATTCGGCGCCACCGAAATATTGACCACATTGGATTCGTGACTCACCGTGAGCCGCTGGGTCGCCATTTCGATCTCATCGAGAGCGTGCTGGATGCGGCCAAGGTACTGTTCCCCGGCTGGGGTAAGGCTGATTTGGCGCTTGTTGCGGCTGAATAATGGCACGCCCAAGTATTCCTCAAGCGTTTTAATCTGGTGGCTGACGGCTGAGGCGGTAACCGCCAGTTCGTCGGATGCCGCAACAAAGCTGGACTTGCGGGCGGCAGCCTCGAAAACCCTCAAGGCGTTCAACGGTGGCAATCGGCGCATGGTGATGTGTCCATTGATTAGATTTTCTCATCATACTGCTTAGAAAGCCTCGCTTTTTCAAGCATCAATTGGCCCTTAGTATTACCTCATCTGAAGCGAGTCGCTCAGAGACACCCCAAACCATGACCAAGAGGTAAATACGATGAAAGAATCTGAATTCAAACTGAACGAATATGGCGAAGTCGATGTGGATTACTACGTGGCACACGCTGAACAGTTGCGTCGCGAATACGTTGCTGAATTGACTGGCAAACTGGTAGCCAAGGTAAAAGCTCTGTTCCACATCAAGGCCGACGCTGCTCACAAGGCGGTTGCAAGCCACTGAGCCCGGCTCAGGTGCCAAACGATTGAGCAAGACAAAACAGTGACATAGCAAGACTCCTCAACTCATATCAAGCAGCTTCTGCTTTAGCTAACAATAACTGGCGTCGATATGCCGTGAGTTGAAGGTGATGAAAAAGGCGTATCAACTGCTGCTGTCCAGACTGAAAGATTGTTTCAAAAATCTGGGCTTGGTAGCGATTCGGTAGAGAAAGGCCTGTTCGGTGGAATAATTCAGTATTCCCGACGGCTCACTCTACTGGGCTGTTATTCCTCCTGCTTCCTTTCCCCTGTTGAAAATATCTAATCCAAATCTACTCGATATCCCGTTGCAGTGGCCATTCGCCACAAATGTCAAACGGCGCAGCAATGGTGGACCACTTGACCGGTAACAAACGTTCCTTCGGCAAGATGGCTTCGTCTTGATAAGCCGCCTTGCGGTATTGGCGCATCAATTCTTCCATGTCGGCGTGCATGGCGTTCAGCGTGTCGGGCGACATAAACCGGAATGAGCTGGAAAACCAGGTGGTGGCGTCGTTGTGGTGGTTGAGAGCGTGATCGAGAAAGGCGTGATTCCGTTCTCGCACCAGCTTGGCCAGCTTGCTGTTCAGGCGCATCAGCAGTTTGCCCTCCACCCTGAGTCGAAACTGGTTGTTGACTGACAGTTCAATCAGTCCCTGACGGTCGAGATCGCGCAGGTACCGAAACAGCACAATGTCGGTGAGCTGGTAGTGTTGCTGGATGGTGTCGAGGTCATAACCGGACGTCAGAAAAAACAGAAAGTAAAAGTGCGATGGGTGAGAGGCGAGATAGCTTTCCTGTTCGTTGCTCAAGCGTGCCATTGGCTCGGAATACTCACGCGCGACTTCGAGTAAATCGTACAGCGAGATGTTGATGGCGTTGCACACCTCACTCAGGCGGCTGAGTGAACAGTCCTTGTCTTTAAACAGGCGCTTGATGGTCTGCTCTGACACACCGATACGATCCGCCACATCCCGATAGGTCACTCCCTGGGCTTTAAACGCCAGTTTCAGAGCCGTTGTGATTTCCTGCGGGGCAGCTTGTTGCATCACCAATCTCCAGAATATGTCACTTCAAAAACGTAGAAAGATACGAAATCCATACCTTTTATTGTTTTCATAGATATAAAGACTCGCTCAGTGTTCCATGGTTGCCATCGTTAAACAACACATGCACGGGAGAAACACGATGAAACTTTTGGCACTCGCAGCAGGGGTTTTGGCAGCTCACACGGCGTTGGCTGAGCCTGAGGTTCTGTGGGAATACAACGACTTCAAAATGCCGGAATCGGTTCTGATGGATCAGCAGCGTGGACAGATTTACGTTTCCAACGTTAACGGTGGCCCGGTCAGCGAAGATGGCAATGGCAGCATCGGCGTGATTTCCGCTGATGGCAAGCAGCACACAGTGGAATGGGTTGGCGGACTCAGCTCGCCCAAAGGCCTGGCCCAGCGCGGTAAATACCTCTATGCCGCAGACGTGAAAGAGCTGGTGGTGATCAACGTCGAGACTGCCCAGGTGTCCGCTCGTTATCCGGTTCCAGAAGCTGGCGTGCTGAATGGCCTGGCGTTTGACAAGGACGGTTCGCTGTATGTGTCCGACTGGATGGGTAACCGCATCTACCGCCTGCAAGATCAGGAACTGAGTGTCTGGCTGGAAACCGACCAGCTCGAATCTCCCAACGGTTTGGTGGTGAAAAACGGCTACCTCTACGTCGCTTCCTGGGGCAAGAACCCGAAGGCCGATTTTTCGACAGAAAGCAGCGGCCTGCTGAAGCGTATCTCCCTCAAGAGCAAGCGCATTGAAAACTTCAATGGCGAACGTACCTGGATGAACCTCGACGGTCTGCATCCGATGCCAAACGGCTGGCTGGCGTCTGATTTTATGAAGGGCGAGCTGCTGAGATTGAATTCCAAAGGCAAAATCACTGACCGCGTTCAGCTTGGTCAGTCATCCGCCGACTTCTGGCTGGAAGAAGATCAGAACTTGCTGCTGGTTCCTTATCTGATGGGAAACCGGGTCGCCGCTTATCGTTTTGAGCAATAACGGCACTTTCACTATTTACAAGGAGAAAACCATGACCGCAATGATGTTCGCACTCGCAACCGTTAACCCGGAAGCCAAGGAAAAAGCCGCAGAATACTCCGAAGGCGTTAAGCCGCTGCTGGGGCAATACGGTGGCAAGCCGGTTGGCCGTTATCCAATCAGTGCACAGCTGGTGGGAGAGCACGCCGCCAACGTGCTTTTGCAGGTGGAGTTTCCTGCGACTGCCGATGTGATGACATTCCTCGACAGTCCCGAATACAGGGCACTCATCCCACTGCGTGAGGCTGGTTTTGCCAGCATGCAGATATACGTGTCAGAAGCCTGATATCGATTGGCTTCCTGGCTTTGAACAGGCCAGCCTCGTTCCCATGCTCCGTCATGGGAGCGTTCGGGAAAACGAACCTCCGGCAGCAACAAAGAATTCCGCCACTGGCCGCCTTTGCTGCATCAAATTCGAGGAAGCAGCCAATTCTGATCGGTAAACTGCTGATTCTTATTTTCAATGAAAAACCGGATGGTCGTCATGGCAACAGGCACGCTTGTATTTTTCAGTGGCAAAATGGGTGCAGGTAAGTCCACCAGCGCCATTCAGATGGCTCACGAAAGACGCGCAGTTCTGTTATCTGAAGACGAATGGCTGACGTCTCTTTATCCCGATCAAATCACATCGCTGACGGATTACATCCACTATGCCAACCTTCTGAAGCCAAGAATCAAGCAGCTGGTGCAATCGATACTGGTTGCCGGAACGGATGTGGTGATGGACTTCCCGGCGAATACCACCCGCCAGCGCGACTGGTTCAGGACGATATTCAGCGAGATCGATGCACCGCATCAGCTGGTTTACATGGATGTGTCGGATGAACTCTGCCTGAAACAGATCGCCCGACGTCGAATCGAACAGCCTGAGCGTGCGGCGACGGACACCGAAGCCATGTTTCAGCAAGTTACCCGGCACTTTGTGGCGCCTGATCCGGGGGAGGGGTTTAACGTCGTTCGACAGGATTAAACGAGCGGGTCCTGGCGGTTGCTATTATCCGAAATTTCAATAAACAGATTTCGGGAGATTCCGCTATTCCTGATTCCTCCCTCGTACTAGGGTTGCGGCCATCAACTTCCCAAATCGAAGGAATCTGCTGCATGTCTTCTGTTATTCGCTCATCGGCTTGTGCGTTCGGAATCCTGTTGGTCACTGCTTGCAGTAGCTCATCAATCGACGCGAGCCATCCGACAGAGAACAAGGCGACGATCATGCTGGCTTCTGACGTTGAGTGGACGCATCTGAACCCGGCTCGTGGGGATAAGGCCCCCAGTGCCGGAACCTTGTGGGGCAATCGTAGTAGCTCCGGGCCGACGGGGTTTTTGCTGAAGCCCAGCGACGGGTTTGAATCGCCACCTCATATTCATAATGTGTCCTACCGAGGTGTGGTGATTCAGGGGCAGATCCACAACGATGATCCAGACGCAGAGAATATGTGGATGCCCAGTGGTTCATTCTGGACGCAGCCCAAGGGTGAGGTACACATAACCGCTGCTGTTGGCGCTGAAACGCTGGCTTATATCGAAATTGAAGAAGGCCCCTATCTGGTGCATCCAGCCGAAGACGCCTTTGACAGTGGCGAGCGCCCCGTGAATGTTGACGAAAGCAACATCGTATGGCTTGACGCCAATGCCGTCCATTGGCTAGAAGCCGCCAATGCGGACGTCGCCGGGCCGGAAATGGCGTTTCTCTGGGGAACACCGGATGACGGTGGTTTGAGCGGCGCGTTTCTGAAGCTGCCAGCCGGATTTGACGGCGTAGTGGCTGCGTCAGGCGCAAGCTTTCGTGCCGTGGTTATTCAGGGGCAACTCCTTCATCAGGATGCTGGTGCGCAGCCGTTGGAACCTGGCAGCTATTTCAGTTCAGTTGGAGCGCATCGCCACGAAGTGACTTGCGATGCTTCTGCCGGAATGTGTCTGGTTTATGTTCGATCTGAAGGGGCTTTTCAAATTATGTATTGATCACTCGTTCAGGTGTCCATTTGATGATGCGCTGCAAAGGGCTTTGATGGAGAATGCCGTTTCTGTCATTGATTGAGTGATACCTGACCATACGAGGGCCGCTGCATGATTCGTTTGTTTGTTCTGCTGGTAATGTCTTTCTCGGTTCACGCTGCCGAGATACCTGACCTGAATGGAATGTGGGTGGGATTTTTCGGGTATGGAAGTGAGGGAGCCAATATCGTGGAGTGTTCGATGATTGTTGAACAGTCCGGTACCAATAATAGAGGGAAGGATGCTGGAGAAACAAACCTTCGGAAGCGAGCCTTCCATAGGACTTTCAGCCAACCTGTCGGGTACAGCCAATGGTGACCTGGTCAGCGTGACCAAAACCTACGATGGCTCCGGCGGACAAACTCACTCGGTTAACTATGTTTTCACCCTGGACGAAGAGGGTGAAATTCTGCACGGTATATGGTCTTTGAACGGGATGTCCGGTCGTGTGGTTTTTCGAAGAGTGACCCCGCAGATTTTCTCTGAAATTCTCAACTGAGATCAATTTCTTGAATGGACGGGCAGGCTGACACGTCTGCCCAGCTTGAGGGTTTAACCTCGTTTGACCGACTCGTTTGACCGAATTGGTACGAGTATCCGGACGGATATCCGTCTCCCTATCTGAAATTGTCCCCTTTTTCCTGTTGCTGACGTCTACCTTCCATCGGGCGTAAAGCCTTTACTCAATTGTCATTAAAGGGCTAGACAATGACGAGTTGTTTGTCAGTTAACTCGGTACCCACCATGAAACCGACCAGCCCACGGCTCGTCGCTACCCGCTGCTCACCCTCTGTGGTGGAAGATAATGTCAGCACGCCAGAGACCGCTGCTACGGAAAGTGTATTGGCTGAATACGTTCCCCAGCTCAGGGCCTTTATCGCCAGTCGCATCAAGAACCATCAGGACGTCGATGATCTGCTGCAAGATACACTGGTGAAATCGATGCAAACCGCGCAGACGGATCAGATCCGTAACCCGCTGGCTTATGGTCTTCAGGTTGCCAGAACGGTGGTGTATGACCACTGGCGTCGACATCAGCGTCAGCCTGAAATGGTCGAGGAAGACGATCAGGCGATGACGGTTTCCCTGGAAAAACAACACATCGATCGTCAGCAACTGGAGTTGTTGCAGCAGGTGATTATGAATTTGCCGGAATTGCGTCGCCAGGTTTTTGTTCTGCGTCGTCTGGAAGGCTTGTCGCGTCAGGAAATTGCTGAGCGGTTGGATATCAATGAGGAATCAGTGAAAAAACACATTAGCCGGGCCATGGTGAATATAGCCCGCGCCATGGAAAAGGCGGGGTATTGAAACGTGGCCCACGAATCATCTAACAAGGTCATGGAGCTGGATGACGAACTCCTGGAACAGGCCGCAGACTGGTACGACCAGCTGGGAGAGTTAACGGCGGATCAGCGGCAGCAATATGTGCGTTGGTTGAATGAAAAACCGGAGCATCAGGCGGCGATGCAATGGCTGCAGCGCCACTATGGCGACCACGAGCAGGTGCTTGAACTGGCGCTTCAGGAAAAAGACTGGGCAGAGATCGAATCCGATGCCATGAGTAGCGCAGTGTCATCGGATCAAGAGGCTCTGTCTCACGTTGAAGACGACACCAGCTCGGCAGACGAATCGGCTGAACGCACCTCGCCATGGCGTTATCCCGTTGCGATGGTGGCGAGTCTGGTGTTGGTCACATCGATTGCCTTGCTGATGCTGGCTCAACCTGCCACGCAAACATCCCTATCCCCGGCTACGACCGAACACGCATTTCTGACTCGCATTGGCGAGCAGCAGACAGAAGTTCTGGATGATGGCTCGACCATCAGCCTGAATGCGAATACCGCACTGGCTGTGCGTTTTGCCAAAGACAGTCGTGGTGTGGAAATGCGATCCGGCGAGGCATTTTTCGAAGTGGCTCGCGACGAAGATCGTCCCTTCCGGGTAGAGGCCGGAGGGCTTTCGGTGGAAGTTCTCGGTACTGCTTTTGACGTGGATGTCAGTCACCGGGGCACCCGGGTCGAAGTGCAGCATGGCAGGGTTCAGGTCAGTTGGCAGGGGGAACAGCTGGTTTTGGGAGCCGAAGAGGCGGTACGCCAGACCGATTCGGGACTGGAGCGATACACTGCCATGGATGTGGCGAGCTGGCGCGAGGGCTGGCGCCGGGTGAAGGCAGAGCCGCTGGCGCAGACACTGAATCATCTTCAGCGCCATAGTGATCGGCCCATTGAGCTGAAACAGGTTCCCAACGGTTTGACGTTTACTGGCCGTTACCGGGTCGATGATGTGGAAGGTACTTTGATGCTGCTCGCGTCATTGTTTGAACTGCAGCTGCACCTTTCACCGGACAGCATCGTGCTGTCGGGCGAAACGGCTCAGGAACCCTGACGGTTGGACCGTTGATGAAGCGCTGGCGAATCGGATGTGTCGGGCTATTGATGCTCTGTGCATGGATTCCCGGCGTGCGCGCCGAATGCTTTTATGATGGCGTCAGTGAGGTTCGACTGGATCAGTTTATCGAGTGGCTAACCGAGCGTTACCAGGTGGCGGTGATCAGCAAGGAAGCCGCCGATACGAAGATTCCGCTGCCGCTGGGGCAATGCCCATTGCACCAGTATCTGGCGTTGGTGACGGAGCACAGTCGCTGGCGAGCCAGTGAGGAACAGGCGGGGGTGATTCTGTCTTTGGTACGAGCCGACACCCGTTCCTTCGTTGTCGAGTCCGGGGGCGAGGCGAGTCCGTCGATTGAAGAAGTGTTGGTCACTGGGCAGCGCTGGAATCATGACCCGGTTCTGGAAGCCCGCTATCGCTCCAGCACCTTGCTGGAAACGGCCTCGGCTGCTCCGGGGCAGCTTGGTGGTAACGACAGCATCACTGCAGCACTGGGCCGAATGGCGGCCGTGACTTTTAGTCAGGAAGCCGGAACCGATCGCAATATCAGTATCCGGGGAATGGATTCGAATTTTACGCGGGTATTGGTTAACGGGATGCCGATGCTGGCGACTGGCGCCAGCATTGATGCCCGTGGTGCCGTGAACAACAGCCGCAGCTTTGACTTTAACGTACTGCCTGATGGTCTCTTTACCCGTGCGCAAGTGATCAAACTGGGCGATGCCCGAACCGCTGAAGGCGCCATCGGAGGTTCTGTCGACCTTCGAACCCCCATGCCTCTGGGATTTCCGGATCGCCAGAGTCAGTGGCTTAACGTTCAGAATGAAACCTCGGGTCGTGGCTCTGGCAATGACTCGGGCAGTGAATGGGGCAGTGACAGCCCCATCGCGGGTGTTGCGGTAGCCGGTGGTTTTCATCGGGTTAGCGAAGATGGTCATCGTGGCTGGTTGTTATCGCTCAGTACCCGCCAACGGCAGCTGCGGGAGTTGGGCTATTCCACCGTGCGCTGGCAGGCTGCCGAGTGGGGCGACCAGCCTGGCCTGACCGAGCAACAACAGCGTCTGCTTGCCAGCGAAGAGGAGCCGCTGTTCTCCCCCCGACACAATCGCTATGACATTCTCGACCGACACCAAACCACCCTTGGGGCAACACTGGCTTACCAGTGGCACGATACGCCCTGGGGGAATTTTGATCTGATCTGGGTCGGAACCCGGCATCGGCAAGAAATGCACGAATATCACATCACGGCGGCAGGGCTGAGACAGTCTGATTTGACTCATATTCAGCTCAATGACTTTGAGCTGGACGGCCAAAGTATGGTTTTTGGCGACTTTTCAAACGTTGATATTCGCAGTGAACACAACTGGCAAGTGGATCAGACCGATTTGCGTCAGCTGAAAATCGATTGGCAGAGGCCGATTTCTGAACGGTTATCGGTTCAGACATCTTATGGTTACCAGACATCCCGATACGATAGCCCAATTCATGACCAGGTGGCACTGGTCGCCCGAGGTCAGGATTTCAGCTACGACTTGCGCACAAACGACCGGATTTCGGTCAATCGGTTCGGCTTCGATATTCAGGACAGTACTCAATGGCAGCTTCAGAAAGTTAGCTTGGATGAGGACAGCGTCTCCAATCGGTATCAGGTCGCTGAGCTGGAAATAGGGTATCGCCAGGATGGCGGCCCTGTTAACTGGCATCACTATTGGGGTTTGCAATGGCAGCGGTTCGACAATCGCCGCCGGGAAGCGTCCTACAGTAATTCGGAGTTGGGGACTGACGTCTTTGGTTTTTACCAACACACTCCGGGAAACTATCGTGATATTGGCGGGCCGTCCGGGTTACCTCAGTACTGGATTGCGGGTGATGTCGGGTTGCTCGGTCATCTGGGTGTGACGGATGCTGACTTGGTGAGCGACCCGACCCAACAACGTCATTTGCGGGAAGATCACTGGTCCAGCTGGTGGCAGAGTGAGTTTGAGCTGCCTGGTTTGTTGATGGACGTTCGCGGCAATGTCGGGCTGCGGTTCAGTCACACCCGTCAATATGTGAAAGGCAGTCTGGTGCTGGATGATCAGCTGTTACCCGTGGATAGCGTGGAATCCTCGACCCAATGGCTGCCGTCTATGCATCTGGTGGCCCAGCTTCGCGATAATCTGGTCGTGCGATCCGGTTACAGCCGTGAGCTGGCTCGACCGTCCATCGACGAACTCAGTGAACCTCTGTTGTTGCGTACCAGTGCCCAGCTGGTCGAAGGCGGTAACACCCGGCTTCGGCCTCAGCGTGCTCATGCCTTTGAGCTGGTCGGGGAGTGGTACGGCGAATCGTCGGCCTTTGCAGCCACCACACTGTTTTACACCCGGATTGACAGTCTGATTCTGGAACAGGTGTCGGACGTCACACTGGATGAGCTGCCTTACTACAACCCCCAGTGGGACGAGTTGGCCAGGGCTGATGCCACCTATGAATATCGTCGCCCAATCAACGGGCCGGGAACGGATATTACCGGGCTGGAGCTAAATCTGGCCTTGCCGTTCAATCGTTTGCCCGGAGCTTTCCGGCATCTGGGGCTAGATCTGGGCTACGTGTTCAGCCGTGCTGTTGTTCGTTATCCAACCGACGATGGCTACGTCACGCTGCCACCACCCGGCTTGTCACGCCATGTGGTCAACGCCGACGTATGGTATCGCCACCAGCAATTCCGGGTCGGGGTGACGGTTCGAGCACGGTCCCGATATCTGACGCAGGTGCCAGGTAATAACGATAATGATCGTGAAGGCGTCAACAGCGCCTGGTTACTGGGAGCCTACGGTAGCTGGCACTTTTCCCCAACGGCAAGGGTATCGCTTGATGCCACCAATTTGACCGACGAACCTTACGATCAGTTTGTCGACGCCAGTAACCGGGTGTACAGCTATTCCCGAACGGGCAGCCGGATTCAACTGGGACTCGGATGGCAGTGGTAGTGATTCGCCAGACTGGCATCTTCCGGAATATGACAGTGGTGTCTTAAAACCTTCACCAAATCGTCATGTCCCCATTGGCGATTGTCCGTCGTCTCCCTGTGTGAAGCGTTTGAGTGGCGCAAATACCACTCGGCACAAACTCCACTTCATTCAGGAACCCAGAACCATGACATCCGAACTGATCCGTGCCCGCCGAGGCCTGCTGTACACCGCCATGGCAGCAGCCACGGCTATGATGCTGACCGCGTGTGGCAGCGATGATGACAATGACTCCAGTGCTGAAACCCCTGTCGTTGAAGAAACCGTGGTGGCCAAGCCCGCCATGCCGACTGGCCTGGGCTACGAAGCAGTCGCTCTTGTCCCCAGTGTTGAATACCCGCTGCCTGGCATCGACAACCTGCCATTGAATGACGGTAACGGTCGATTCTATCGCGACAACAACCCGATCCTGACGGCTCTGGCAGGCATCAACCAGATCTGGAAAGGCACGACGGAACAGTGGCAAACCACCGCAGGTGACTACACCGATGCTGACAACGGTTACAAGGCTGGAGACGGCCCTAACCCGCACAATGCTGACAACGGTTACAAGGCTGGAGACGGCCCTAACCCGCACAATGCTGCCAACGGCAAGCCAAGTGATTACGTGGCAGAGGGCACTGAAATTGTTGATTCCGCCACCTGGGAAGCCAATATCAAGTACGTTGAAGAGGTAACTGCAGCCCGTACGGATGATCAGGCATTGTGGGCTTTCCTGGACGACTACCGTTCCAAGAGCTATTCCACCATTGACGGTTTTGGTCCAATGACCGAAGACTACGCTGCCAATTCTGACGCATACGCTGATACGCCATCGACGATCTACCTGACCGACGTGCTGGAAGCAGGCGATGGTCTGACGGCGACTGGCTACCGTAAAGGGGATAACGACAGCTACTCAACGTACGGCGGACAAACCGACACCGCCCTGGGTGATGTGGTTGCTCTGGCGAAGCTGTTCCGTGATTCCTACGCCTCGACCAGCGGCCCCAAATACGTATTTGGCACACCGCGTCCTTGGCGCATGAACAGTGCAGGTGAGGTCAAGTTCCAGGAAGTTGAAACCCTGACCTGTATTGACGGCAAGTCTGAAGACCGTGCAGTGACTGAATATCGTATCGACAAATACGAATCCAACGTATCCCTGGTACCGGGCTTGTACTGTGGTCGACGGGCACATTCCAGCAGTAAAGAAGCCGAATTGCTGTACACCGCCACGACGGAAAACCGCCGCAAGGATAACGGTTACCCATCCGGTCACACCAATGCCGGTATCCTGGCGTCTACTGCCTATGCCTACGCTAACCCTGAGCGTTTTGTCCAGCATGTACTGCGTGGCTCCCAGTTGGGCGAAAACCGCATTTTGGCCGGTATGCACTCTCCGGTTGATGTCATTGGTGGCCGTATTCAGGCCCTGATGGTGGCGTCTTATGCGCTTAACCATAACCCGGACGTGGCAGACTCGGCGCGGGCCAACTTCGTTAACTACTTCGGTGCCAAAGCCGCTGACGCAGAAATGAGCCTGTACGACTACGCAAATCGTGAAGTGACCGAAGGCAGCTTCCGTGACGACACTGAACTGAACCTGGCTGTGTTCAATAACAACTGGTTTGCGGACAAAAACGCAGCCAAGGTCCTGCACACTGAACGTATGACCTACGGCTTGCCACAAAATGGTACTCGAGGACTTGCCCCTGTGGTTCCAGAAGGTGCGGAAGCACTGTTGGGTTCCCGATTCCCATACCTGTCAGATGAGCAGCGTCGTGTGGTACTGGCAACCACTGAAATTGAATCCGGTTACCCTCTGCTGGATGCTTCCAACGGTTGGGGACGCATTAACCTGGCGGTGGCTGGTGACGGCTACGGCGCTTTTGAAGGCGACGTTAATGTCTACATGAACGCTGCACTGGGTGGTTTTAACGCAGAAGATGTCTGGGGCAACGATATTTCCGGTTCCGGCAAGTTGACCAAATCCGGTAGCGGTGTCTTGAGTCTGAGTGGCGACAACAGCTTCTCAGGTGGTGCTGTGATTGAAGGTGGCGCACTGGTTGCGGAGTCGGCGTCTGCATTTGGCACGGGCACCGTGTACGTCGCGGGCGGTGATGTTGTTGTGGATGCAGAAGGCGAACTGGCTGTTTCAAACCTTGTGGTTGATGCAACGGGCACACTGGCGATCGAGATGGATGCTGATGCTGTTCAGGTGGCAGCTACCGGTACCGCTTACGTGGCCGGAGCCTCCCTGGAACTGAGCTTCGAATCGGCGCCTGCAGCCGGAACGGCATTCACTTTGTTGACTGCTGACAAAATTGGCGGTGAATTCGCCACGGTCAGTGCCGGTGAAGTGGATATTGAACTGAGCTACAGCGATGACAAGGTTGTCGCGACCGTTCAGTAATCAATCTTTACCTGTTGGAAGTCTGCCAGCCCCGGTTTTCCGGGGCTGGTTGTCGATGCTCGGATCAGGTTGTGTTATTCAGCGGGTTTGACATCGACGTCAGTGATGAATTTTTGCCCCACCATGAGTCTCTACCAGTTTTCTTAACCAGCTGGTCATCGATTTTTCCGGCTGTTGTTCCGGGTGTGATCGGTATAGCGCAGCGGTCCGTCGGTCTTCTTCCAGCTGTCTGATTTTGCTCAGTACATCAGGAAACGTCCGGGCATGCTCTTTGGCACTGTCGCTGGAAGTAAAGAGTAAAGAATCCCTGTCGATGCGTCCGAGTTGAATGGCCGGTTTTATCCTTCGTGAGCATCTGCAGGGCGATGTGGTATTCACCAGTCCACAATGCGCTTGCATAAAATCGTTGATGCGACGTCTGGCTCGGGACAAACGCTTGCGATACGTCGCGGAACTTGTGTTCATGGCTTCAGCGGCCTCCTGATGATCCAGTTCCAGTATTTCGCCGAGTATGTAGGCCATACGGTGATCCCGGTCGAGGTTCAGCAGCAAGGCTGTGGTGCAGCCAATCTTGATTTCTTGCAGCAGCAGGGCGTGGGCCGGCTCCTGCCCGAAGCTGTCGGCAGTATCCAGACCGGAGTACAGGTCATCAGCAAACGCATCAAATCCCATCGGGGCAGTCTCGAAGCGCTTTTTCTTTGCCGTCAGCAGGTGATTGACGGCCACCCGGTAGGCCCAGGTGCGGACGCTGCTGTCGTGACGAAAACTGTCCAGATGAGTGATGATTCGTACCAGAATTTCCTGGCAGGCATCTTCCGCATCCTGTGGGTGCCAAAGGAATTTCAGCGCCAGATTGTAGGTTTGTGGCTGCAGCACCATAACCAGTTGCTCAAGAGCTGGCGCGTTGCCAGCCCTTGCACGATTAACCAGCCGGGTGAGCGAATCCGGGTTGGATTTTGACGAGTCAGTCATTTTCCAGAATGCCTTTGAGTTTTTTCAGCTCTTCCAGGAGGATGCCGGATTGCTGCTCCAGCGCACCTTCGAGTGCTTCCAGTGGTACCGGCGGGGGTGTCAGTACAAAGCTGTAGACGCACTGGTCGGAGGGTAATTCGATGACGCGGGAAAAGGCAGTAGCAACAGACTGGTCCGGGAAGGTCATTATCCAGTCAATCGTACGTGATTCTCGCGACGCACGAACCTCTAGCTCAATGGGTACCGCTCCGGAAGGTGTTTGCAGTTGTGCCTTGCCCGACAGATTACTCCCTGTACGGGTGTTTCCTTCAAATTCAATGGCGGCAAAGGCGTTGGTCCAGAGCGGCAAATGTGCCGGGTTGGCAATATAGCCATAGGCCTGGTCAGCGCTGGTGGCAATCTGGGTTGATTGGACGTCAAAAAATTTCATGGTGTTTCCTCGGTCATCATTAGTGGATGTGCCTTTACTTTGACGACCGCTGTCAGGCGGGTGTGACCAGAATTGAAAAATTAATTTCCCACTACTGAATTGCTGAGTGCGGGTTCAATTGGTGCTCAGTGTCGCTAAAATTGATGATTGCCATTTTTTGAGGAATCCGGCGTGTCCATAAAGTTATCTGTTGTTGACCAATCCCCAGTGCATGGTTCTCATGCACCGTCTGACGCTCTGAACCTGACCGTTGAACTGGCCAAGGTCTGTGATGAGTTGGGGTATCACAGATACTGGGTCGCGGAACACCACGACAGTATTCATTTCGCCAGCCCTTGTCCGGAAATCATGGTGGCGACGATTGCCAGCGTCACACGCAATATTCGTGTCGGCAGCGGTGGCGTGATGCTCAGTCACTACAGCCCATTGAAGGTTGCCGAGACGTTTAAAATGCTGGAAACCCTGCATCCGGGCAGAGTTGATCTGGGTATTGGTCGGGCACCGGGCGGTACCGGGCAGACTTCCCAGGCGCTGGCTTATCCTCATCAGCCTCATCACGGCGATTTATACGCCTACCAGGCACGCGAACTCGAAGGTTTTGTGAACGGCACCTTGCCGGACGACAACCCGTTCAAGAATATCCGGGTGCTGCCGGATGGCACACCCAGACCGGAATTGTGGATGTTGGGTTCCAGCGGTGGCAGCGCCGGTTTGGCAGGTCAGCTGGGTTACAACATTGCCCTGGCGCGGTTTATTGACCCGGATAACTGCCGCCCATCGATTTTTGAGCACTACGCCGCCGAGTGGGATCGTGCCGGTCACGAAGGGGGACCGAACAAGATCCTGGCGATTGCCTGTATTTGCGCCGAAACCGAAGAAGAAGCAAAGCTGCGCGCAGGCACTGCGGTGTTTCGCAAGCTGGCTGCCACGCAAGGGATTAAAGAGTCGTTCCTGACACCGGAAGAGGTTCGAAATCGCTACAGCAGCTTCCCGCCAGCGTTGAAAGCCAACTACGACAATATTCTCGACGGTTATACCGTCGGTACGCCAGAGCAGTGTGCGGAAGAGATATCTGGGCTGGCTAAGGGCTTTGGGTGCGAGGAGATCTCAACGGTGACGGTGACATATAGCCAGGAAGACCGGATCGATAGCTACCGCCAGATGGTGACAGGTTTCTGAGGGAGTGCGGTTTCGTCAGCGAACACGCTCTACAGGGCCGGGTTGCTGGACTCCTTGTACTCGGCCAGTAATGCCGATGCAGCCAATATGGGTTCTGGCGCAACCTCCGCGTCGTTAAACACCAGCGAATAGACCTTCTGATCGCCAGAGCTGGCAGCGGCTTTGGCGATTTTCTCCGCGATGCTCAATGGCCATGGGAGGCTGGCGCTGATGGATTCTCTGGTCATGGTAGCCATTACCGTCTTTTGGTCAGCAGCCAGAAAACCGTAATGCGGCGTATTGCCCTCCGCCATTGTTCTCAGAATCTGCTTCGACAGCGACGACGGATCGACAGCCTTCCAAATCACATCACCCATCGGATTCACAAACGCCTTGCTCTGGTATTTGCCCAGCACGTCGCCCGACTTGACGAAGTACAGCACCGGTTTCTTGATCAGGGAGCCTTCTTTCCTGATCGACATGTCCAGAACACCATGCCCTGACATGTCCAAAAGCTGGCACTCTTGTGGAAATTGATGTTTTGAGCGCAATGGCAATGAATAGATATCTTTGCCATGCTGGCGGAAGACATAAGTGCCGACATAACTCGCATCTGATCGCAATGAATGATCTGTGTGTTTGAAAACTTCAAATTCAAGGCTCATGAACAAGGCTCCCAAGGGAATAGTGCGGACGCCGTATCATAGCGGTGAATGACGACACAAAACTGTGACCTGATGGATGCCGCGTCAAAAACAGGTTTCTACAACTTCTTAGGGTGCGGAATCAGTTGACCACTACAATGCCGAAGGGCAAGCCAAAAAACGCAAAGTCACCCGTCGTGAGAAAATCCTGAACCAGATGGAAGAACTGTTGCCCTGGAAGGAACTTGAACGCCCCATTGCCCGCGATTACAGCAAATCACTGCGGGGCCGAAAGCCTTATCCCTTGTCTGTCATGCTGCGTATTCACTGTATGCAGCTGTTCTATGACCTTTGGATACCGATTCCCATTATGAATAGCAGGATCGAATATAAAATCAATACTGCGACCACCCCCGAATAATTTCAGCAGTTATTAGTGGATTCTGGCTTGGGCGAACGTCGCCCAGCAGATGGCTTGGAGTGTCTTGCGAGCATGGTTCAAAACAGCAATTTGATGGTCACTGCTTGGGATCAGGATTGTCTGGTTGGCATTGCTCGATCCCTGACTGACTTCCACTGCGCGTGTTATTTATCGGATTTGGCGGTGTATCTTGACTACCAACAATCCGGTATTGGTCTGCAATTGCAATGAATAACCCAAGAGCAATTGGGGCTGCGCTGTAAATTGATCCTCCTCGCCGCTCCTGCTGCCAATGACTACTATCCCAAACTGGGCTATCAGCATAATCCACGGGCGTGGGTGCTGGATCGGGATATAGAACTGACTTGATAAGCGCCGTAGTGTAGCCCGAACTTGCCGTCCGCCATGGAGCGCGGGGTATGCGGTTGTCGAGTTCGTCCCAGCGTTTTTGCCTCTCCAATCCCTAATGGCCCATGTTTTTGTCGGCTCTGTAGATCTGAATGAGCCAAATCGGTTGTCAAACCAAGCTAGCGTCACCAGCTGACGCTGGTAGACCCCTTTTGCATCAGGTGGATGTTGATGATACCAGCATCCCAACTCAGCTTGGTATTCCAAACGGCAGGCGATGGCGTTGCTGCGGATCAGGCTGTGTTTGGGTTGCCGCAAGGTGAATCACTTTCTACACATTCTGGTGCTCCCAATGTTCAATTCCATTTTCAAGCCCGCTGTTCTGGCGGCTGCACTGGTTACGGCCAGTGCCACATCTAGTGCTACATCCAGCGCAACCGACTTGTCTAGTTCATCGATTAAGCAGGGAGGTCAAACCGGTACCTGTCGAGATGTTCGGTTGGGGCAGGTGGCGTGGACGGACCTTCAGGTCGTGACCGCAATTGCTGATACCTTGCTGGATAGTCTTGGTTATCAGTCTCAGGTTCATAATATGCCGAGTCTGGCGGATGTTTATCAGGCAATGTCGGATGACCAGTTGGATGTGTTTATGGGGTATTGGCAGCCTTCTCAGCAAAGTATGGCAGAGCCTTATATTCAGCAGGGGGACTTTCATCCGGTGGCCACCAATCTGGATGAGGCTCGGATGACGCTGGCGGTGCCGTCTTATGTCTACGATCAGGGGGTTCGTTCGCTGCAGGATTTGGCGTGTAGTGGTCTACTAATCCCGGACACCCAGATAGGTGGTAACCTTGCCACCAGAGAGGTGTTCAATGAAAAGACAACGTCGTTCCTTTACCCCCGAGTTCAAATTTGAGGCAGCCAGCCTGGTTCTTGATCAGGGGTACTCCATTCCGCAGGCCAGCAAATCACTGGACGTGGGTGAAACAGCCCTTCGTCGATGGGTGGATCAGCTCCGTGAGGAACGGGGTGGTAAAACGCCAGACTCCAAGGCCATGACGGAAGAGCAACAGCGTATTCAGGAGCTCGAAAAACGGGTCAGAGAGCTCGAAACCGATAAGCGAATATTAAAAAAGGCTACGGCTCTCTTAATGTCAGACGAATTCAAAAATATGCGCTGATAGACCGTTTAGGAGAGCTGGAGCCCATCAAATGGGTCTGTCGGGCATTTGGGATCAAGCGTTCCAGTTACTACGATTACTGTCGTAGCAAGCGCCGAATAAATCGTAAGCGATTGGAACTCAAAGCCCATGTCAAACGGGCGTTCAACCTCAGTCGTCATGGCTTTGGTAGCCGGAGCATCCGTGACTTATTGAAGACCGAAGGCATTGAAGTTGGACGTTATCTGGTGCGCAAGCTGATGAAAGAATCCGGGTTGATCAGTAAGCAGCCGGGTACCTATAAATACAAGAAAACCGGGATGGAACACGTTGACATCAAGAACCTCTTGAACCGTGAGTTCTCCGTTGAACAGCCTAATCAGGTTTGGTGTGGCGACATCACTTACATCTGGACAGGCAACCGATGGTCGTATCTTGCTGTTGTGATGGATCTGTATGCTCGAAAAGTGGTTGGCTGGGCGATGTCCAATAGTCCGGATGCCGAGCTGGCGACAAAGGCTCTGGAAGATGCCTGGCG
>PBNY01000055.1 GCA_002723385.1 Oceanospirillaceae bacterium
CAGCGCCGAAAACCTGCCTGCCGGTAACGCCAGCAAGCCGGGCGATGTGGTGACCAGCCTGTCTGGCAAAACCATTGAAATCCTTAACACCGATGCGGAAGGCCGTCTGGTGCTGTGTGATGCTCTGACCTACGGCATCAATCATTTCAAACCAGCTTCCATTGTCGATATCGCCACTCTGACTGGCGCCTGCATGGCCGCTCTGGGTAACGTCAACACCGGTTTATTCACTCAGGATGAGTCACTGGCTGGCGAGCTTCAGCAAGCCGCCGAGTACAGTCAGGACAAGGTATGGCGTCTGCCTCTGCAAGACGACTACCAGGAGCTTCTGGATTCGAACTTTGCGGATATGGCCAACATTGGTGGCCCGCTGGCAGGCGCGACAACCGCTGCTTGCTTCCTCGCACGCTTCACCGAAGGCACGCCGTGGGCGCATCTGGATATCGCCGGAACGGCCTGGAACAGTGGTGGCAAAGCCAAGGGCGCGACCGGACGTCCGGTGTCTCTGCTGGTGAACTACTTGCTGAACAAGGCGGGCTGATCACTGTCTGAATCGCTCATCTGAATCGGTTAAGCAGTTTGTCGCGCATAGACAAGCCGCTACCTCAGACCACACGGCTCACCCCAACCGATTCAGTACCTCGATTCAACCCGCATCAACAGCTACCCAACGTTAGCAGCGTTTTTCAGCCCAGCCGCTTCAACAACTCTCGTTCAGCCACTCTTCTGCGATTTCTGCCCTTTTGACGAACACTCGATAGACAAAACACTCAATAAGCGCCAGACTGCCAGCGCTTTTCTGCTGAGTTTACGCTGAGCGGAAGCGAGACCCTGCTATTTGGATGGCATCGGAACCAGTCGCTCAGACGGATTTGACAGACATCCCTACAGCAGAGTCGGCAATGGATGTGTCCGGATGGACGTGCCTGAATACAAATGACCGGATTGACGACTCGCCATGCATTTTCTGATCATTGACGACCACAACCTGTTTGCAGACGCCCTGTCCCTGACGCTGTCTGCAAGATTTAACGACCTGGAGGTCACTCAAACCAGTGAAGCGCGACAAGCACTGGAATGGTTGTCTCAAGGTCAGCGATTTGACCTCATCATTCTCGACCTGGCCATGCCGGGTATCGATGGTCTCGGTTTTATCGAAAGCTACACCACGCTTTATCAGGACACCTCGATTCTGGTGTGCTCCGGTGGTGACGACCCCAAAGCACTTCAGCGTCTGCAACAATTGGGGATCACGGCCTATTTGTCCAAGTCACAACCCGCCGACGAAGCGGAGAAAGCCGTACACGCGGCGCTGACCGGACAACCCTATTATCCGGTGCATCTGCAGGAAGCGTTGGAACGAGAGCAGGCAGCGTCAACGATTCAACCGGGCAAACCCATCCCGGAGCGACAGCTGGCCATACTGCGTCTGATTCGCGTCGGACACTCGAATCAGGAAATAGCGGATCTGCTGCACATCAGCACCAACACCGTCAAAACCCACATCCGCTTGCTCTATGACCGCCTGGACGCCCGTAATCGTCAGGAATGCCTGCTCAAGGCTGAACAGCAACAGCTGTTGTAGAACTCTGAATCAGACGGTCGGCAACAGCTGCTTCAAGGCCTGAATCAATCGCTCTGGTGCCGCTGGTTTTGGCAGCACCCGATAACCGCTGTTTTGCAAGGTCTGTATGCGACCTGCCTCGGTATTCCCGGTCAGGATCAATACCGGTACCGAAGTCGACTGGGTAGCCTGAACGGCAGAAACCAGATCGTCCGACGTGTCCCCCAGTCCAAGCTGATCATCGGAAATCAGCACATCCAGCCTGAGTTTGTTCGCCGCAATCTGTTCCAGCGCAGCCCCGACTGATTCGGCAATCCAGACGTCACAGCCTTCTGGAATCAACGCCAGAGAAATGGCGTCCAATATGGTTTCGTTATCATCAACGGCCATCACAACCTTGTTTTCCAACGAGGGCTGAGCGACGTTCGTTCCTGCTTCATCAAATGCGAAAGCACCATTGCTGCTGAAACCCGGCTGAGAGACGGGTTTTTCAATGGCATTTTTTGAGTCGTGTTTTCCGCTACTGGCCACGGTGCTTCCCTCGCTGGCAGGCAGGCCACCGGGCATTTCCAAAGGTATTTCAAGCGTCACTTCGGTTCCGATCCCCACACGAGATTCCAGTTGCAGCGACACACCGAGTAACTGACACAAACGCTGAACAATCGGTAACCCCATCCCGACGCCCTTCACCGACTGGGAACCAGGCAGACGGGTAAACTCCTCAAAGACGGCCAGTTGAGCGTCTTCCGGAATCCCCGATCCGGTATCGCATACCCGAACCTGAACCCGACTTCCCAACCGATGGCTCAACTGCAGTTGAACTTCGCCCTTATGGGTATAGTGCAGCGCATTCTCCAGCAGATTGCGCAATATCCGGCCCATCAACAGCCGGTCCGTGGTGACGATGCAAGGCACCTGAGGATTTTGCAGAGTCAGGCTCAGACCCTTTTCATCGGCTTTTCCCTGCAGCTGATCCAGCAGCTCTGAACCCAGCTGGCAAAGGTCAAAGGTATCGACGTTCACCGGCACAACACCGGCATCCAGACGCGAGACATCCAGCAAACGATCGAGCAAGTCATTGGCATTCAGCAGTCCAATGTTCACGCGTTCCAGTAACGCGTTGTCGGCATCGGACTGGGACTGATGACTTTGCATCAGGGCATGCATATAAAGACGAGCGGCCTGCAGCGGCTGGCGCAGGTCGTGACTGGCCGCTGCGATAAACCGGGTTTTCGCCTGACTGGCTTCTGCCGCTTCCTGACGCGCCTGCTGATGCTCCAGCCGGAGGATGATGGCCTGAATCTGGGTCTTGAAAATGGCAATGCTGTAGGCCACCAACGAGATCCAGGTGATGGGCCCGACAACTTTATGTACCCAGCCACCGTCCAGCTCCATATTGAGCAGTTGCCAGGACAGTACACCCAGAACGGGCGTCAGAAACACTACATAAATATCCGGGTAGCAGCCCATGGTGACCGATGGCATTGAAGACATCAGCACCATCAACATCAGCAGAGAGTAGACTTGCACAGCCGTCGCATCGGCAAAAAACAGCAGCGACGGCAATGACCAGAAAATACCCCAGATCAGTGACAGGTACAGGTTGATCCAGTGCCAGCGATGGGCCGTCTTGACTCGCTCAGCCTGTATTTCGGGACTGTCCTGTGTGTAATCCGGTCGCTGAATCCCGACGTGTCGGGTGTAGTAATGAATGATCAGAATCGAGTTCACTGCAACGAAGGTCGCTCCACCAAACCAGATGTACAGCTCGGCCTTGCTGGCAGAATCAATGAACAACACGCCAACGATAAACGCAACCACGATCGACGCCACCATTCTTCCGCCCACCTCGCGCATAAACAGATGATGGCGTTCCCACTGAATAGCGTGAGCAAGAGGATGACGGCCAAAGCCAAGGTTAAGAAGCGTGTTGAGACTCATGATGGTTTCATTCAATCGATGGGAAAAATCAGCGCCTTTCAGGGCTACCAGACTGAAAGGCGCTGACCGCGTCAGGACAACAGCTGCAGGAGTTCTGTCCCTGCCCCTGATTGCTCAGGGAGAACTCGCCAAGCTGCAGCCGCAAGGAACGGTGGATCGAGCCAAGACCAGCAGCCGCATTCATGGCATCAGAGCACCCCTCCTTTACCCAAAACACGTTTGCTTGCCACCATCCCGCCTGACAGCTTCGCGACCCTACCCCAAAGCAGGGTCGACTTTCTTCACCCTTTCGGGTGATTTGATTACTTCACCTCCACTTCGGCACCGGCACCTTCCAGTTCAGCCTTGATTTGCTCGGCTTCTTCCTTGGAGGCTTTCTCTTTGACTGGTTTCTCCCCCAACACCGCCGATTGCATGCGGGAGGCTGACATCGGTGTATGACCAAACTCGATCAACTTGCCTTCGTCCGTAGCATCGTGGCACCAGAAGGTTGGATTCGGGCCAGACACCGACCCGGTGATGCTGCCCTTACAGAACTGCTGATCACCACTGGTGTGCAAACGCTCGGAGGTTTTGGTCTTGCTGATGGGATCGTAGACCACTTCGTACAGCCCCATGGTTTCAGAGGTCAAATACAGGTGGTAGGCCGTATCAGATTCCATCCAGATGTGCATGTCGGCCACATCCCAGGTGCCTTCCTCAGCGGTGAACTTGTTGTAAGGCGAGATGAGCAAATCAACACTACTGCCGCCACCGTCGTACATGCGCAGATAGTTGTGAGTATTTGAGCCATCGTTCTTGAACACAGCAAAAGAGCGTCCACTTTGAGGATCATCCAGGAAGAATTCCGCGGCCTTGTAATGCTGGGTGCCAAACATGACGCGATACACCGGATACGCCTCGGTTTTTGTCAGCGCAGTGCTGGCATCGGCTGCATTCAGATCGTAGCTGTATTGGAACACCGCCATTTGATAGTAATCACTGGTGTTCATCTTGCCTGCGCCATTGACACCCACCTTGATCTGGAACGTCTCGTCGCTTTGGTTGTAAATCACATCCGCAATCGACAGGTCATCACAGGCATTGACGCTCCAGGGCATGCCTTCCTGCAAACTGCTTGCTCGTCCAGCAAGACTGGCGCTGACCGTATCCGACAGTTCAAGGCTGGAAACCGCCGCAGGATCGGACGCCAGACGGGCGCTCAGCTTCGCTGGTTGAACCGAGGTATCACAACTGAAGATCAGCTGTTCGCTAGTGTTGCCCTGTTCCAGCAAGGCAACAGCCAGTCCTTCATGATCGCTGCTGGCCAAGGCTTGCAGCTCGGCAAATTCACGATCTGAAGAGTCCGGGCTTACGTTCATCAGGCTACTGGCACTACCCGTGTTTTTCAGCATGTGCAATTCGGTGCCGTTTGCTTCCGGGCTGACCGCCAGGCTCAGGGCCGTCATGCTGTCCTGACCCAGATTCCAGCGGGTATCCATCACCGGATCGGTCTGGCCCGATGCAGCCGCTTTGGTGGTCGAGGTAAAGGTGGCGCTGACCGACCCATACGCTTCGAGCGTCGACACGGTGGTGACCATATCGGTTTCGTACTGGCTTGAGCTGGTATGAACGACCGTCAGGCTGTCACCAGGATGTACCGACAGAGAGGTCAGCGTTTGCCCCGGATAACGACTGGAGCGAACCGCACCGTTGGTGACCTGAATGCGGGTGAAATCTTCAAGACCACTGAAACTGATCGGCTCACTGACCACTTCAACACCCGGCTCAACATCGGTGACAGAGGTGAAGCTGAATGGCGCTGGTACGGTGTTGGCAGCCCGAGTACCGGCGATAAACATGACTGAACCATTGCTGAATTCAACGACAGCGTGGGCGTTCCAGCCAAAGTTTTCCGAGGTTGTCACGGCCAACTGGAGACTGTCCCCCGCCGACACACTGGCTGATGTGCCCATATTAGTGCCGTTAACAATCAGACTGCCAATGCCATTGCGCAGGGTAAAGGTCTGCGACCCATCAAAACCACTGAGCGTTACGGCGTTACTGATGGCCTCCACACCGGGTTCAAGATCCGTTTGCCGCACAAAGCTGAACACATCCACTATGGTGCTGGTTTCACGAGTGGTCGTCTCAAAGGTGGTCGAGAAATCGCCCAGGCTCACGGTACTGACTACCGTCGTTTCAGAATCGGCTGACGACTGCTGCACCACGCTGATCTCATCACCCGCTTCAACACTGACGGACGCACCCGACAGGTCATCATTCACTCGCAACTCGCCATTGGTCACCGTCAGAGTGAGCGCCCCCTCAAAACCCTCCAGCGTGACGGTATTACTTTCAATGCGGGTGCCTGGCTCGGCATCCGTCAGATTGGTCAGGTTGAAGGCATTCGGGCTGGTATCCGCATCACGAATGGTGCTGGTAAAGGTGGTCGAATAACTGCCCAGTGTCACGGTCGTGACCATATCGGAACCGAAGTCACCCACCACTTCCTGTACCACTTGAACCGTATCGCCTGCAGAGACATTGGCAGACGTCACCCCCCGAGGCGCACCATTGATCATCAGCCCGGCGTTCCCCGTGACGCTGATCGGCAATTCGCCATCAAAACCGGCCAGGGTTACGGTATTGCTGTAAGAGGCCGCCATGATTTCGACATCCGACTGAGACACAAAGCTGAAGCTGTCTGGCGTCGTGTCCATCGCACGAGTCGTGGTGGTAAAGGCAGTTGCCACACTGCCCAGCGTGACGGAACTGGTCACAGAGGTTCCAAAGTCGCCAGAACTGGTCTGAATAACCTGAATCTGATCCCCCGCACTCACGGAGGCAGAAGTTCCGGCCTCAGAACCGTTAACAAACAAAAAACCGTTCGTAACTGACAGCGCCAACTGGCCTTCAAAGCCCGCCAGCGTCACGGTATTACTGGTCACAGTAGATGATGGTTCCACACCAGCTTGAGCCGTAAAGCGGATGTTATCCGGCGTGACATCCGCAGCGCGGGTTGTGGTGGTAAAGCTGAAGTCGTGACCATTAATGGAAACGGTTGTAATCGTGGTCGTTTCGAAGGTGTTCGGCACTTCCTGGAACAAGCGCAAGCTGTCCCCGGCACTGATGGTTCCGGTGGTCGCCCAGTTGCCGTTGTTGACCTGAAACTGCCCATTGGTGATGGTCACTGTTGCCTCACCGTCAAAGCCGGTCACGGTCACCACTTCACTGAACGCGTCTTCATCCGGGTTAACATCGGTCTGAGAAGCAAAACTGATTGCGTCGGGCGTTGTGTCTGTTTCGCCGCCTGTTTCGCCGCCTGTTTCATCGTCAAAGTCTGCGTCAGGTACAAAGGTGTAATCAGCGTCATCGACCTCAACATCAAAGCTGCCACCGTCCATATCGAAGACGATTTTTACGTCGTCCAGCACCGCATCAAAGCCGGTCTGGTTGGCGCTGAATACAGCGTTGAACAGATCGTATGTCTCGGCATCAATCGACTGTTCTTCAAACTGATCAGCAAAGTTCGCCAAGATCGTTTCTTCAGCCTCGGCTAAAGCAGTTTCATCAAAGCTCTCTGCCTGATCGTCCCAGGCTGCCAACAGCACTGCCAGGCTTTGTTTGTCATTGGCCAGGAACAGCGCCAGCGTGGTCAGCGGCGTTACGTTAACGTTGATATCAGCCGCTTCGGCAAAGGAATATTGAATCGCCAGACTGGCATCGTCCGGGCGCGCTTCCAACATAAACGGTGCCGTCATGCCATCAACGTTAACACTGAAAGTGCCGTCGTCTTCGATCACGACATTGGTCGATCGTCCTTCAGCGTCGTACACATACACCGTGCCGTCCATCGCCAGACCGGTAGCCGCGGTGCCAGTCAGAACCTGGGTGTCCGGCTGATCAGTATCAGAGGGGCCACTGCTGGAATCGGAGTCACTGCCACACGCGGTCAGCGCCAGCGAAGAAGCGGCCATCATGGCCAGAAAGAGTTTGTTCAGTTCCATAATTTGTTTGCATCCATAGGAAAGTGTGCTCGGGCGAGAACTCTAGGTGAATGCCTTCAATACCGCTTCACCCATTCGGGTGATTTAAATCGCGCATAAGCAATTTATTAATAAAGGAATGAAGTACACTGATACGAAAAATACTATCGACGTATGATTTGACGGGATGTTGAGTTTTTATCGTCACCACCCCAGCGGGGCCAAAAGGAAAAACCAGGGGCATTGGAAACATGGGCATTGAACCAATATGGTGGAGGATATGGCCTTCTCGGAGAACCAATCGGCTGTAAAACGGAATATAACCAGACCGGATATTAAACAGCGACCATCATTTAATATAAATCATCCGGCCTATTTAATTCTTCACCCTTTTGGGTGAATATACGTTTACCACCACAAGAAATTTCAGAACAAGTCCAAAAGCAAAAAAACGGAGCCAATTCAGGCTCCGTTTTCGTCTTTCGAGAATCGGCTGGTGAGTGTCTTCGGCAGGTCACTCGTTGCGAAGATCAGCGCTCAGCAAAGGCGCTTCCACCACGCTCAGGCTTTCTGGCGGTACCGGGTCGCCGCCACTCATGCCGACCAGCAACAGCAGCATCAGAGCTGCCAACATTGATATGTCTCGCTTCAGATCCATCTTGTTGATCTCCCTGTTGATCAATCCATCAAAGCAAGAGCAGTATAGTTTACGAACAATGCGCTGACTTCACCCTCACGGGTGATTGCGATATCGCTTACAACAGCTTGGGTTCTTGTCCAGACAATGTCTCACAACTCGTTCCTCTCGCTCATGAAAGCAACCAATAGTCAGCAATTTTCAAGGATAAATTCAACAAAGGCCCGATTCGCTTTCGACAGGTAACCATCCTTGCGCCACGCTAGCGACAAATCCAGCTTGATCGGCGGATCGAACGACAGCGTGGTCAGCTCCGGGTCATCCTCCACCGCCATGTGCAACAGCGTCGAGATGCCAAAGCCCTGCTTCACAATCGCACGGGTCAGCGGCAGCAGATTGGTTTCAAAGTTGATCCGGGGCTGGATGTCCGCCGCCTGCGCCATTTGATCCAGCACCCGACGATGAAAATAGCCCTTGCGGAAAATCACCAGATCCTCGCGCAGAAACTGCTCCGGCGTCACAGACTCAAGCCCGGCAAAGGGATGATCCAGCGGTACCACCACCCGCATTTCTTCGTTCAGAAGATGCCGCGCTTCCAGCGTGTCCGGCAGGTTGTCGGCCTCAACCACGGCCAGATCCAGCTCACCGCGTTCCAGCATCTGCTGCAACTCCCAGGCACCACCCTCGTACACCGACAGCGTAAGCCCCGGATAACGATGCCGGAACGCCATGATCATGGGCGGAAAATAATAGGAACCCAGCATGCTCGGCGTGCCCAATTGAACATTGCCCTGTTCCAGACCACGCAGTTCGTCCATTTCCAGCTCGGCGTCCGCCACACCCTGAAGCAGCTTCTCGGCGTGGCGCAGAAGTCGCTCGCCCTCGTCGGTCAGGCTGATGCGTCGCTCACGCCGATGTAGCAACACCAGCCCGGTGGACTGCTCCAGCCGCTTGATCGCCATACTGACCGCAGGTTGTGCCATGCCCAGCGCTTCGGCGGCACGGGTAACGTTTTTGTACTTGGCCACTTCGACGAAGTAGCGCAGGGATTTCAGATCCAGCATCACAGAATCCATCAATTTTTTTGATGATTCTGATATTAAATCAATATTTCTGTTATCAAAAGCAAGCGCCTATAGTGCCGCTGTCTGTTACCGATCTGGAAATGTCCATGGTTTCTGCTCAATCCCCCGCCTACTGGCGCATCACATCGGCTCTGTGTCTTGGCTCCTTTATGGTGTTCAACAACCTCTACATCACCCAGCCGTTGTTGCCGATGTTGGCCGAGCACTTTCAGATATCCGAGCTTCTGGCGAGCTATTCCCTCACGCTCTGCACCCTGACACTGGGGGTGGCCTTGCTGGTGTATGCGCCGCTCTCTGATGCGCTGGGTCGCCGGGCACTGCTGCTCGGCAGCATGCTGGGGGCGACGGTCTGCGCCGTGCTGATCAGCCAGATTGACGACTATCACTGGCTGCTGGCCTTGCGAGCAATCCAGGGCGTGATGCTCGCCGGACTGCCCGCCGTGGCGCTGGCCTATATGGCTGATGAATTCGAGCCGGACGCCCTGCTCTCTGCCGTTGGCCTCTACATCGCCGCCAATTCACTCGGTGGCATCAGCGGTCGTCTGATTGGCGGTTTCGCTGGCGAATACCTCGGCTGGCAGGAAGCCTTTCTGCTGATGGGCATTTTCGGTTTCGCTCTGTGGCTGGTGGTGCTCTGGCTGCTCCCCGTGCAGCGGAACTTTCAATCACAACCACTCGCCTTGAACCGCATCACCCGTCAGTTCAGACAACACCTGGGCAATCGCTGGCTGTTACCGGCGTTTCTGGTCGGCGGATTGAACTTCTTCGTCTTTATCAACCAGTTCAGCTTTATCACCTTTGTGCTGGAAGACGCGCCCTATCACCTGTCCAGCCAGTTTCTGGGCATGCTGTTTCTGACCTACCTGAGCGGCACACTGGCATCCGGCCTGTCCGGCAAATTCACCCGCCGCTGGGGCCAACCGGTTTGCATGGCCATCGGCTGTGGCCTGCTGATGTTGGGTAGCCTGGTGACGCTGTTCGACAGTCTGATGGTGAAAATCCTCGGCCTGCTAATCAACAGCTTTGGCTTCTTCTTTGCGCACTCGTCCGCCAGTGGCTACGTCAGCCAGACCGCCAAGCACGCCAAGGCCAGCGCCAGTGCACTGTATCTGCTGACCTACTACCTCGGTGCCAGCACCGGCGGCCTGTACCTGAATCTGTTCTGGATGTGGAACCACTGGACAGGTGTTATTCTCGGCTCGCTGCTGGTTCTGGGCCTGACGCTGAGCCTCAGCCTCTATTTAGCATGGCGTCGGCAGCAAGCACTCAAGGAGCCAATACACAGCGTGAACCAGCGAGTCCAAACCGCCTGATGGAATTTCTGATCGAATACGGCCCGACGGGGCTGTTTATCGCCGCTTTTCTGGCCGCCACGTTGCTGCCATTGGGGTCGGAAGCGATACTGGTGGCGCTGCTGCTGAACGGGCTTGACCCAACCGGGCTGGTGCTGATTGCCACGGCTGGCAACGTACTGGGTTCCTGCACCAACTACGCCCTCGGCTACTGGGGCGGACGCCCGCTGATTCAGCGTGTGATCAAAACCACCGATGAAGAACTGCACAAAGCCGAGCAGCGCTTCAGCCGCTGGGGGCAAGCCAGCATGCTACTGGCCTGGGTGCCGGTGATTGGCGATCCGCTGACACTGATCGCTGGAATTCTGCGGATTAATCTGGCGATGTTTTTACTGCTAGTGACGTTGGGGAAACTGGGCAGGTACTGGGTAATAGCGGCGATGGCGGTTTGAGGGGATGTCGTTTGAGGGTTAGTGGTGCTTCAGAGGCCTCTTGTCCCTACGCTCCTGCGTAGGGACAGAGTCAGAATTCCCGTCTGGCAGTAACTTTACTTGGAAATCACACAACGCCAACATAGGATATACAACTGGTATATCCTATGGAGGTTTTATGGAAAGCACCGTATTCAAATCCAATCGAACTCAGGCCGTTCGATTGCCCAAAGCCGTAGCCTTGCCTGGCAATATAAAAAAGGTTGATGTGATTGCTGTTGGTCAAACTCGAATCATTACACCTGCTGGCACTAGCTGGGATAGCTGGTTTGATGGCCCGTCGGTCAGCGTGGATTTTATGGCAGATCGTGATGAAAGCACTTGCAATTAATTTTCACAGAAACCAAAGTAGCTTATATTGAATATTAGAGATTAAGGAGTTTAACTCTGTGGCAAATGAAACGGATGTCATTACCGGACTGCTAGACAATAATGGTTTCATGACGGTCATATCCATTATTGCAGCCGGACTTCTGGCTATGAGCAGCTCTCAAAAACGTCATTTCAAACACAATATAAAATCATTAACAACCATAGCATCACTCTTCATACTTGCTTCATTTTCAATTTACATTATATTCCTTGATGTTTTTTATAAATTAGAATGGACTCTACCATGTCCATGGATTTTTGGATTTGATAGACAAAGTACACTACTGTTACTCTCAATCTTATTGGTTGGGCTTTCAATCTACCTTACCCGAAGACCTAAAAATGACGATGACCATCTAATTTCAAATGTAAAGCACCTCATATCAGAAGGTAATTATATTGATGCTGCCAATGAAATATACGCACTCAAAATACATCCAAGTGATCTCACTATAAGTTCCAAAAGAACTCTAAACTTATTACTATCGGATCCTAAACTAGTATCAACACTGGTAAACCTTTACCCTGAAAAGTCCATCGATTTATTCAACAATACAGATTTTGATGGCTTTTTAGAACCATTCTGGTACGAATCCACACATTCCAAGACCAGCCTGATCAATTCAGAAGTATTTTCTGATGACAACACTTGTATTTCTAAAGAAAGCCACACATACAAAATTATAAACGGCCCACACTTCTCTGAGTCAAGCAATGATTTTCCCGAACTTTTTTCTGTCATATCAAAACTAATAAATGAAAAGCGTGATTATCTCTCACGACCTCATGAAAAAGAAACCCAGCCAATTAGAGACCACTGGGGAACCCCCTTTTACGCAATTATTGAATTATTTTCTGAGCGGATCAAAACTGATCTTATAAACCAGAATTCAAACCCAGGACTCAATATATACAAACTCTACGAAATTTGTGAAATAATTCTTGATGAGGCAATCAGATCAAAAAAATGCGATATCAAAAGGGAAGCACCAAGTCGTTTTGACTACCTAACGAATGAGATAGCATTAATAAAACCTGACTTTTTCATTAAAAAACTGAACGAATGCGAGCTAGATATATCTTCTCATACAGCAGAAAACCTTCTGGGCTTTTATGTCGATATTACAATCTTGTACATAACTCACAAATCCACAACCGAACGCCAGAAAACAACTGCACTGAGTAATCTAGCCAAATCTTCGCGCATACTAGAAACTCATAAAAAAGGTAGAAAAAGCGACATCAAAATTGAGCTAATCAAAGTATTCAAGGAAAAATTAAGAGACTCAGAATTATCCAACGATCAACTCCAGGATTTATGGTGCAGCATCCCCGAACATAACAAAAACCTAAGCAACGAGCTTCACTTACTTGGAGATAAATATATTTGGAACAAGGAGTTTAACCTGCCAGCACTGTCGTTTAAATAAGTTTCAAACGACAGTGCTCAGAATCAGGAAACCAAAGGATAATAAAGAAACTTATTTTTGATCAAAGTATTCCAAACTGATAGATATTTTTCTCAAATAATGCAATACCATAGCTGTAGCCACAAAAAAACATGCTTGAACAAATCCGACAACCAACCATATAACCGAAGGCATATACACTGTTTTTTTCCATTGTCGCCCAATCCCAGGGTCGGCTGGCCAGAACTCGAAACATAAACTTACACCGCCCACAAATGAAAAGAACGCCAACCAGAAAAACACCATACTGATCATCGAGAATGGGCTCTTTCTAATATTGGCATCCACCATTTTAGGTTGGGATAGATTATTTGCAGGACTAATTTCAACGCCTGCACATTTATCACATAAGCTATCATCCCAAAGCATCTCTGCGCCACATTGCTCACATTTAGACATACTTTCATCCTCCATTGATTATTTATGCGTATTTTCAGTTTATCAAACCACGCTCCCACGCGGGAGCATGGGAGCCAGAAACGACAATAAAAACAAAGTTATCATTAGTGATATTAAGTTGATGCACTACACTCCGCTACTCCACCCACCTGCCTCGTCCTCATTCAAGCGCACAGGCCTCATAGGAATGCAGTGAAAACCGGCTCTGACTCGGGAATACATTCTCCCCCACTGTTGAGGAATCGGTCAGGCTCAGGCTAATGCACTGCACTCCTGTGGGAGGGATTTCAATCCCGATGGGTTACGACGGATGTTTGTGGCTAGAACTTTTCCAGTTCCTCTTCAATCCCGTTCAACATGGGTACAAGCGTGCCGATGCTGGCGGTGTACAAGCCGTAGGCATTGTCGATGTCCTTGACGCTGTTTTCCTTTACTTCGGTCACGACCAGGTTGAGCATTTTCAATACGGTATCGATGCTCATGGCCAGCCAGATGTCGTTGTCGATCCATTTGTCGATCAAGTCGTGCAGGCGGGAGAAAGAAGCTTGTAGCGGTGGGTATTGGGTTTTGAGTTCTTTTCGTTTGCGGAACTGAAGGTATTTCTCAAAGGTGTATTCGGCATTGATTCGGGCAACGCTCAATGCTTGCTGGTACCCCGTTTCGTATTGCTCTGCCAGTGCAGGAAACTGTTCAGCAAATTCTGTTGCGTCTGTGCAAGCTGTGAGAGGTTTCAGGATGGATACGAAGGCCTGGTAGGTCGACAGAATGTCCTTGAGCAGACTGTCGTATTCTTCATAGAAGTCTGGCGTGGTGATTTCAGTACGAATACGTTTATTGATCGCAGCCAATTCGATGATGGTTGCGCAAACAGTTGCGGTTTCTTTGATTACCTTGAATTCTTTGCCCATTGGCGGCCTCTGCAATCTTCGGTTGTCCAAAGTGCTGACAATTCAGCGAGTTAGATCAAGAAGGTTGCAAAAGGCAGTCCACCTGTTGGTGTCATCGACATCAGCCAGGCTTGCTCAGGTGGAGCTGTCTTCTATTATCCGTGTCGGGGAAGGTCGCTAATCAGAAATTCAGTCAGTGAGTTCTTCACGACGGATCAGATTCCCTTCCTCATCGAACCAGAGCTTGTTCATTTCTCCGTCCATGTTGTTGATTTCAGCAAATGTCAGTGCGCCGTTGTCGTTGTATTCGTAGCGGTGTGACAGCTCGATACTGCCGTAGACCAGCTTGTGGATGACGACGATTCGTCCTTCTTCATCCAGCTTCACGCCAAAGTAGGTGTTGCGGTTATCAACGCCTTCGTTCGACAGCGCACTCAGCATTTTCAACGGCAGGCTGGAGCCGCTGTAGCTGAGGTAGTAACGGTCGTATTGCTTCTCAGAGTTCATTATTTAGATCCGATGAGTGTGTATATTTCCCTCAATGTCGCTTAATCAATGTGGCGTTCCGCACAAACTCCCACATCAAAACAGCAAAAACCTCCAGCGGATGGCAGGTTTTCTCTGGCTTATTGCTTGCAATCAACACTGGGTACATAGCAGGACAGCCAGAGCCTATGGCTCCTGGCGCATCCGACAACTCAGCTGAATAGCAATTGGAGGGCCAACCATGGCAGCAGAATTCAAGGTCACGTCTGACGAGCAGGGTCTGTTTCACTTTGTGTATTTCAATGGTCGTGGCGAACGCCTGATGAGCGGCCCGACGTTCTCCGACAGGCGGCTGACTGACCAGGCCATTCAGGAAGTGCGGGTTGGCTCGATGATGAGCCAGTTTATTTCCAAGGGACAGACCGCCGACGGCGACCTGTACTTCCGAATCAGCAATCAGAATGGCGAAACTGTTGCCCAGAGCGTGACTTTTGATAACGAGATGGTGTTTAACAACGCGCTTCATCAGGTCAGGGATGGGGCCTGTGTCGCCACGGTGACCTACGAGTAAATAAAGTCCTGAGCAGACGGACTGAATCGGGAATAAATTCCCTCCCACGGCTGCGGCATTGGAGCACTTGTGGGAAGGATTTTAATCCCGAATGATTGTGGTGAATGACACCATTACCGACTGATCAGTCCTTACTGACTGGCATTCAGAGCAGCTGTCACCGCTGCGGAAAGCGACTGTGCAGAGCGGCCAATCAACGTGCTCAAGGTTCCGCCAGTCTCTTCTAACCAACCATTTGCAGCATGCACTTCGGAGTCTGCCAATGCCGCTGCAAACCCTTCTGGTAAACCAACCTGAACCAGAAGATTGGCAAAGTCTTCTCCGCTCATATCCTGAAAGGCGATTTCTTTACCGGACTGTGCTGCGACTTCTGCGGCAAACTCGGCCAGTGTAAAACCAGCATCACCCGCCAATTCATAAACGTTGCCAGCGTGTGATGCTTCAGAAGTCAGCACCACGGCAGCGGCTTCGGCATAATCATTCCGTGCAGCTGTGTGGAACTTGCCGTCTTTGGCCGCGCCTGCCACGACACCCGTTTGCAGTATCGCCGGGATGTTCTGGGTGTAATTCTCGGTGTACCAACCGTTACGCAGAATCACTGCCGGAATGCCCGACTCCTGAATCGCTGCTTCGGTTGGTTTGTGTTCTGCGGCCAGCATCATGGGGTTGGTACCGGCCTTGAGCACACTGGTATACACAAACAGTTGTACTCCCGCTTCTTTGGCGGCCTGGATTACTGCGAGGTGCTGGGGAACTCGGCTTCCGACGGCGTTACTGGAAATCAGCAGCAGCTTTTCTATGCCTGCAAATGCCGCCGTCAGTGTCTCAGGTTGTTCGTAATCGGCCTGTCGAACGTCAACGCCCAGTGCTTTCAGCTCGTTTGCCTTGGCCGCATCCCGAACCAGCGCGACGATGTTGCTGGCAGCGGTTTTCTTGAGCAGGTTTTCGATCACCAGACGGCCCAATTGGCCAGTTGCGCCTGTTACTCCAATCATTGCTTTTTCCTCATTCAGAGTCTTTTGGAAACAGGATCAGAATGCCCCATACTCACTGACACGATAAGCAGACCAATACCGAATGAAACGCTCCGATTATGAGTACAATCAATCACACCCATCTTCGACCTCTGGCCATTTTTGCGACGGTGATCGAAACCGGCAGTTTCGCCGCAGCGGCGCGCAAGCTGAATACCAGTCGCTCGCGTATCAGTGAACAGGTCTCAGCGCTGGAGGCAGATTTGGGGATACGCTTGCTTCAGCGTTCCACCCGACAGCTGACCGTCACTCCAGAAGGCGAACGGGTGTATCAGCAAGCCCGAGTGTTGGGAGACATTCTCAATCAGGTCGAGGCAGTGGCCACTCCAGAGCTGCCCAGTGGTCGCGTTGCCTTGACCATGACTCAGGACATCGCCCACAAGCACGTGCTGCCGATACTGGAAGACTTCCGAACCCGATTTCCGGCCATCCAGCTTGACCTGATCCTGGATGACAATCGCAGAGACCTGATAGCCGATCAGATTGATCTGGGCATTCGAATCGGTTTTCCAAAAGATGATTCGCTGGTTGCCCGGGTGTTGCATGAGGAATGCTTCGGGCTCTTTGCCAGTCCTTCGTACCTGGCGCAAGAACAACCTCCGCGGACACTCGACGAGCTGGAAAAAAGCCGCTGGGTCACCCTGGTGCAAGCATCACAAAGTGGTGTTTATCGATTGAGGAAGCACGATGAAATTGTCGAGATTCGACCGGAGAACCCCTACCGCTGCAATTCTCCATTGATGGCTCAGCATATGATCGTCAACGGGCTGGGAATCGGTCTGCTGTTGCCCACCACGGTTCGGAAAGAAGTCGAAAGCGGTCAGCTCGTACCTTTCATGCCAGAACTGCGAAGTGACCCACTGGTGTTTTCTCTGGTGTATCCGTCACGGCATCAGGTTCCGCTCAGAACCCGTGTGCTGATCGATTATCTACTCCAGGCAGACCTGTTCGACTTACGCCCAAATGTCACAAAAGATATACCTATGTAGGAGTACCTACAAAGAAGTAGCCCGATGTCAACGGTGCATTGTCTGACAATCCAATTGATTGCTTACCTCCAACTGGTTAAAAAGACAGCCAGCAGGAATTCATCAACTTCGCCAGACAGGGCCCACCTCATGAGACGCATCACTTATCTCATTTCATCCTTCATTATTTTCGCCACATGTTCCGTCAGCAGTCATGCCTTGACCGACGCCGAAGCCGTCAACGTCTCCGGTAGCCAACGCATGCTGTCCCAACGCATGATGAAAAGCTATCTGATGCTGGGAGCGGATATCAAAGCCGACGAAGCACAAAAGCAGCTCGCCGAAAGCATCACACTGTTTGAAGAACGCCTGGCTGCACTCAAAGTCTACGCCCCTTCCAAACCGATCCGTGATCGCCTGACCAAGGTGGAATCATTGTGGAAAGAGCATCATCAGAAAATCGTCAGCGCGCCGAACAAGGACATCCTGGAAACCCTGATGGCCGAGAACGTCGAGCTGCTGAAGGCGTGCCATCAGGTGGTACTGGCGATTGCTGAGCATTCCGGTGGCGCCGGAGCCGAGCTGGTGAACGTCTCTGGCCGTCAGCGCATGTTGTCACAGCGCATTGCCAAGGCATACATCGCGCTCTACTGGAAAGGCAAGTCTGCTCACGTCCAGAAAGAGTTTGAAGACGCCAAACAACAGTTTGCCAGCGCCCTGACCAAACTGCAGCGCTCTCCGCTGAATACCACTCAGGTCTCAGAGGCACTGAGCAAGGTTGAATCGCAGTGGAAATTCTCCCAATCCGGGTTTGAGCTGGATGAAAACGGTCACTATGTTCCGACCATCATTTCCGTGACGACCGAATCGATTCTCTGGAAGATGAACGACATCACCAAGATGTACGAAAACATCATGGAAGCACAAAACAGCTGATTCCTCTCTCGCCCCAAACCGAATACCCAACGGCAGCAACGTCGTTGGGTACTCTTCCACGGCTGAACGCCTTCCAGCCTTCCTCTTGCCTGATTTCCTTTTCACCTCCAGACTGGCTTTCCATCCAGGACACTCTTGCCGGGGGCAGCATGAGCCAGAAACGAAAGGACGGTATCCACGCGCTACTGAAAGGCCTTGAAACAGGCGATCCCGATTCTGTATCGGTAATCAATCCCGAGAAATATATCCAGCACAATCCGCAGACTCACGAAGGCCGTGAAGGACTGGCGGCCCTGTTCAAACGTCTTTCCCTGACTTCTCCCCGCGTGAATCTTGTGCGTCTGTTTTCGGACGGCGACTACGTGTTTGGACAGACGGAATACGACTTCAGCAGCCGTCGCATAGGCTTTGAAGTATTCCGGTTTGAGGACGATATGACCGTCGAGCACTGGGACAATATTCAGCCTCGAAAAGGCCCCAATGCTTCCGGTCACTCCATGGTGGATGGAGAAACCGAGGTGCGCGACCGGCACAAGACGGAATCCAACCGCACCCTTGTTCGGGAATTTGTCGAGCAGGTTCTGATCAACCCGGCCCCGGCGTCTTTCGACGACCAGCTAATACGCTACATTGATGCAGCAACCTACCGGGAACACAGCCCGTATTATTCAGACGATCTCGGTGAACTGAAACGAGCCCTGCTTTCGGAAGCATCTGCCAAACCGAATCAGGCCGCCACCGAGCTGAAGTATCAGCGTCTGCATCGCGTGCTGGCAGAGGGGAATTTTGTACTGACCGTGGTGGAAGGATACCGCAACGAAGTTCACACCTCGTTTTACGACCTGTTCCGACTGCACCAGGACAAAATTGTCGAGCACTGGAGTACCACAGAAGCGGTGCCAGCACCGAGTGAATGGAAAAACGATAACGGCAAGTTTTAAGCTATCAACGCGGAACGGAATGAATGCGTATAAACGGGGATCAGAAACGAGACACGTCCAGCTCGTAAGTGGTAAACCGATTCCCCAGCATCTCGGTGGTATAAACGCGGGATGCCATTTTGTGCAAGAACCGATATTCACGTCTCGTATCCAGCAGATGGATCAGCACGGTCTGGTGGGAGAGCGCCACCGACCACCTCATCAACTCGGCAAACACCCGTTTTCCGACACCCCAACAGGAATCATCAATCACGATCGCCAGCTCATAGCGCCCATCCTCAAGCTGAATACCGCACCACCCGGCCAGAGCACCATCAATTCGCAGCGCCCGAACCCGACAGCCCGGTGTCTGGTCAACGTCGATTTTGGCGGCAATCCATTGAGTGACCGACGATTCATCAAATACTGGATGCTGAATCAAATGCTCCCGCGTGGTGGCCTTGTTCAGTATTGGCAAAAAATCAGCAGGGCTGATTTCAGACAGATGCAGATACTCCAAACGAGTCATATCACTGGCCTCTAGCGCCAACGCAGTTCGTCAATATAGTTGGAAATTTCAATCAGATTGCCATCCGGATCCCTGAAATAGGCCGAAATGATCTTGCCGATGGCACCAGTGCGAACAACCGGCCCTCCAATTACTTCCACTCCATGAACTTCGAGGTGTTTCATTGCCTCAAGCACGGTCTGCTTGATGATAAAACACAAATCTGCACTGCCTTCCCTGACGTTGGCCGCCCTGGGTTCAAACTCGTTGCCAAGCTGATGCAGGTTGATTTTCTGGCAACCAAACGCCAAACCGCGCCTTCCCTCACCGAAAACGACCTCCTCCATCCCCAAAACAGTTTGATAAAACGCCAGAGATACCTCGATATCACGGACGGTCAGGACAAGGTGATCAAGTCGGTCGATTTTCATGATAACTACCCTTCAGAGAACTGTGTGCTTTTTATTTCTTATGACTCACCAGTCGCTGTTTCACTGAAGTTATTACACTGTTCCAGAAAGATAGTTAATTGGTCGTTAACCCGACTTCCTCCCCGGAAGAAAACCAGAGGGCAAAAACAAAAACACCCGGATCTCTCCGGGTGTCTTGTAGCGTAAGTACTGCAAGCAAAGCCTATTTCAACTTACGTACGCGCTTTGCTTTGCCCTGCTCATTGTTCCTGGCTGAGCTTTTATTGCCCGTGTCGTTCTTCCCGGAAGCGTTGGTCTGGCGGCTGCCATAGCTGGTGCCTTTTTTAACGCCGGCTTTTTGGCCTTTGCCCGGTGTCCCGCGGCCTTTGGCCTTGAAGCCCGGTCGCGGCGTTCGTCCGCCTGGTGCATCTTCCGCCGGAATCAGAGCATTTGGCCCTTTGCCAATCAGGTCTGCGCGGCCCATCTGTTTGAGTTCTTCACGCAGCATCGGCCAGTTACGTTCGTCGTGATAGCGCAGGAAGGCTTTTTGTACCCGGCGCTGGTTGATGTCACGCGGGATGGTCATTTTTTTGGTTTTGTAGCTCATCCGCTGCAGCGGGTTGCGCTCAGAATGGTACATCGCCGTCGCCAGAGACATCGGTGATGGGTAGAACGTCTGCACCTGATCCACGCGCATTTTTTGACGCTTGAGCCACAATGCGAGGTTCATCATGTCAGTGTTTTCCGTGCCCGGATGCGCAGCAATAAAGTACGGAATCAGGTACTGCTCCTTGCCTGCTTCCTTCGAGTACTTGTCGAACATTTTCTTGAAGCGGTCATAGGTGCCCATGCCTGGCTTCATCATTTTGGTGAGCACGTTTTGCTCGGTATGCTCCGGCGCGATCTTGAGCAGGCCACCGACGTGGTGAGTCACCAGCTCACGCACGTATTCCGGATCTTCCACTGCCAGGTCGTAACGCAATCCAGAGGCGATGGCGATGCGTTTGATCCCCGGCAGCGCACGCGCAGCGCGATAGAGTTCCGTCGTTGGCTTGTGGTCGGTATCGAGGTTTTTACAAATGCCCGGATACACGCACGACAGGCGGCGGCAATTCTTGAGAATCGTCTCGCTCTTGCAGCGCAGCATGTACATGTTGGCGGTTGGGCCGCCAAGGTCAGAGATGGTGCCGGTAAAACCCGGCACCTTGTCTCGGATTTCCTCGATTTCCTTGATGATGCTTTCCTGCGAACGGCTCTGGATGATGCGGCCTTCGTGCTCGGTGATGGAGCAGAAGGTACAGCCGCCAAAGCAGCCACGCATGATGTTGACCGAGAAGCGAATCATCTCGTAGGCCGGAATCCGGGCATCCCCGTAGGAAGGATGCGGTACACGCTGATAGGCAAAGCCAAACACGCTGTCCATTTCATCGGTTTCCAGCGGAATCGGCGGCGGATTCACCCACACTTCCTGATTGCCGTGTTTCTGCATCAGTGGACGAGCGTTATACGGATTGGATTCCTGATGCAGCACGCGTGATGCATGCGCATAGAGCGCGCTGTCGTTACGCACCTTGTCGAAGGATGGCAGACGGATGTACGTCGTCTCGGGGTCGAAGTCGGCCTTGCGCTGTAATGGCATCGGCACGATTTTCACCGGCATCACATCCGGGTCGGCGTTTTCTCCTGCCTTGTTATTTTCGGAAGCACACTCGCTGGTGTTGGCTTCCTTCATTTCATAGGGATTGGGAATGGCGTCGATCTGACCCGGCCAGTCGATGCGAGTGGAGTCAATTTCTGTCCAGCCAGACGGCGGCGTGTCGCGCACAAACGCCGTGCCGCGCAGCTCGGTGATGTCCTCGATCTTGCGCCCGTTCGCCATCGCGTGAGTCAGCTCCACCAGCGCACGCTCGGCATTGCCATACAGCAGAATATCGGCCCCGGAATCGATCAGTACCGAGCGGCGCACCTGATCACTCCAGTAATCGTACTGGGCGATTCGACGCAAGCTGGCTTCAATCCCACCCACCACAATCGGCACGTCCTTATAGACTTCGCGAATCTTCTGGGAATACACAATCACCGCACGATCCGGGCGCTTGTCCGACTCGCCATTCGGTGTGTAGGCGTCTTCCGATCGCACTTTCAGATCGGCAGTGTACTTGTTGATCAGGGAATCCATATTCCCGGCGGATACACCGAAATAGAAATTCGGTTTTCCGAGTTTCATAAACTCGTCGGGATTGTTCCAGTCAGGCTGACAGATCACCCCAACCCGGAAGCCCTGGCTTTCCAGCAGCCGCCCGATGACGGCCACCCCGAAACTCGGATGATCAACGTAGGCATCGCCGTTAACGAGAATGATGTCACAGCTGTCCCAGCCCAGTTGATCCATCTCCTCCCGAGACATTGGCAAAAACGGTGCGGTACCGAAGCATTCAGCCCAGTAGGGATAATGCGAAAACAAGCCTGGAGCATCCTCCGCAATGGGACGGGAAGAAGCAGGTCTGGATAAGGAAGATCTGGATTCGGTCATGAAGATTCCGGCGGAGACAAGCGAAACGCCGTATTCTCCCAAAAACAGCCGCTCGCTTGAAGAAAAACCGACCAAAAAAGTCGGATTTTATCAATCGGGGGAATTAACACGGCTTGTCGGGAATGAATTCCCTCTCACAGGGCAGGATCAGATGCATTCGCATCGGCGTTCCAACGCCTCAGCACTCTCGACACACTACATCCTTATACAGGTACACTGACTTCACGACATCTCCGCATCACGTCATATGTACATCATTGATAGAACACTCTGTTCTCATCCGTTTCGTTTTCCAGAACCAGATCATACTGCTACGGTTTTTCCGCTGTTCCCCAAACCGTTTATTGACTTCGGAGCTTGCCATGTCGCTCGTACTCTACAGCACACCGACTTCCCCGTTCGCCCGCCGCATTCGTCTTTTGATGGAGCCGCTGGAATGCGAGGTGGTTTCCGTTAATTTTCTGGAAGTTGGCCCTCGCGCTGAGTTCGCACAGGTTACTCCGATTCGCAAGGTCCCGGTTCTCGACGACGATGGCACGCGGATTTTTGATTCCCACGTGATCCAGCAGTACCTGTTTACCAAACTGGCAATGCCTGCGCTGACCATTGAGCAGTCGAACCTGCTGACCGTGATGGATTCTGTACTGGATTCTCTGGTGATTGTGATGATGAGCAAGCGTTCAGGCATTGAGATCAACAACGACCAACTGATCTTTGCACTGCAAAATGAGCGTATCGCCGACAGCCTGGGCTGGCTGGAGAAGCAGTGCGTTTCGCAGGATCTGTCGGAGTGGAACTACATCACCATGAGTCTGCTGTCATTGGTGCATTGGGCGCAGTTCCGCGATCTGGTCGACTTTACTGACTACCCGGCCATTCTGGCCGCCGTTGCTCCGTTTGAGTCACTGCCATTGGTGCAACAAACCATACCAGCCAATCCCTGATCCCATATCGTAGTTTCCGCAACTCAAGCGGGCATATTCGCCCGCTTTTGCTGACTATCCGGCCCATAACCCGGTTCAACCATTGCCAACGCCCATCCCTGCTACGTAGTTCCACCACGCACCTCATATGCACCGGGCGTAGTTTCCCCACCACTCCCCCGCAACAATCCGAATAGTTCCAATCTGGCCCGGCTTTTATGGTGTGAACTGCATCACGCAACCGTTTCGTTAGGGAAAACACCCTTTCCCGGAGCCATTATGAAAATAACAACAATGCCCTGGGTGCTGGCGCTCTGCCTGTGCCTTTTATTGCCTTTTGGGTCGTCTGCCAATGCGGCGGGCAAATCCACCAAAAACCACGTTTACGAATGGAAACTGGCCGAGTCCTGGCCGGAAGATTTGCCGATTTTCGGCGGTGCCGTCGACAAACTGATCAAGTACAGCCACGAACTTTCCGGTGGTCGCCTGAAGATCATGACCTATCCGAAAGAACACCATGGCAAAGCCTTTGGCGTGCTGGAAATGGTTCGCTCACAACAGTTCGAGATGGGCCATACCGCGTCGTATTACTGGAAAGACAAGGACATCAACACCCTGTTTTTCACCACCTTGCCGCTGGGCATGATCGCTCCTGAGCGCTACGCCTGGTTTTACCACGGCGGTGGTCTGGAGCTGATGCAAAAGGCCTACGAAGACCACCGCGTGTTGGCTTTCCCTGGCGGTAATACCGGCAACCAGATGGGCGGCTGGTTCAACCGCGAAATCAAGAGCCTCGACGATCTCAAGGGCCTGCGCATGCGTGTTCCGGGTCTGGCCGGTGAGGTCATGAAAGAGCTCGGCGTTCGCACTGTCAATCTGCCCGCAGGCAACCTGCTGGACGCGCTGGAAAGCGGCACGCTTGATGCTCTGGAATGGGTCGGACCATCGCTGGACCTGGGCATGGGGTTCCACCGTACTGCACGCTTCTACTACACCGGCTGGCATGAGCCAGGCACCGAACTGCAATTTGTGGTCAATCGCGCGGCTTACAACAAGCTCCCGGAAGACCTGCAAAACGTATTGAAAGCGGCGATGCGATTGGCCGCTTACGACACCTACATTGAGTCTTACCACGCCAGTATCGAAAACCTGGCGGTGATGCAGCGCGAGTATCCAAACATCCAGATTCGCGCCTTCCCGACCGACGTCATGCGCGCCCTGCGCAAGGAAACCCTGAAGCAACTGCAAACCATCGCCGATACCGGCTCACCGCTGACGCGTGAAATCCTGACGTCGTTGCAGGATTACCAGCGCAAGGCGCGTGTCTGGACGCGCATTTCCGATCAGGCCTACCTCAACAATACCGGCTTGTAAGGAGGCGATGATGAAATCCCATACAGCAACTTTAACCTCTGTCTCATCATCCACGGCCTCATCCAGCTCCGCTGACAACCGATCAAGCTGGTTGCCATGCTTGCCGTTCGGTCGCAAATCCGAACAAATGATTACCGGAGCGGAGCCACTGGCAAGCACGCCCTCCAACGATCTGCTGGGTGGTTTTCTGGGTAAATATCGGGGACTGGCCTTTGCCATCGGCAGCCTGATTCTGGTGATTGTCGCCGTACTGTCTCTGAACCTGTACTTCTCGGCCCAGATTGAGCGCAACACCCGGATTCAGGAAGCCGCCACGACACAGGCGACGCTGGTGCAGCAGATGTCGCGCCAGCTGTTTATCATCACCTCGCGCTACCAGAAAGTGCTGCCCTACCAGACGGAAAAGCAGGATCTGGAGCGCACCATGGAGACCTTCAGCGAGAAGCTGAACGCCTTTGCCAACCATGGCCAGATCACGGTCAATCAGGCCGATGGCTCAGCCCGCTCGGTTGCCACGCCGTCCGCCTATTCGCCGGACGGAGCTGTGCTGATTACAGAACTGACCGGGTTGTGGCAGGGCTATCAGGAGAATGTTGCTGTGTTGTTCCAGCGTAGCGAAAACTCGCAGCTGGAACTGCTGGTGGCCACCGAATTTGTTGAGGAAAACAACGACCAGCTGGCCAGTCTGGCGACACGCTTTGCCCGTGAAATCCAGCGTCAAAGCGCCGGTAACCTGACCTACATGCGCGCTGCCCAGATCGCCGGTATTGCCTTTGCACTGGTGATGTTTTTCCTGACCATATTCCGTACCGTTCGCCGCCTGATGGACAACGACCACCAGCTCGAACTGGCCCGTAAAGAGACTCAGGAAATTCTGACGACCGTGCGTGAAGGCCTGTTTCTGGTCGACAGCCATCTGATCATCGGCAGCCAGTATTCCCGCGAGATGCAGGCAATTTTCAACACTCGCCACATCGCCGGACGCCCCCTGGACGATCTGCTGGCCGAGCTGATCGACCATCAGGAACTGTCGGTGATTCAGGACTTCCTCAAACTGCTGTTTGCACCGCACATCATCGAAGATCTGACCGGTAACCTGAACCCGCTGGAGCGGGTTGAAGTGGCGGTCACTCAGGAGGACGGTTCGATCACTCACAAGCACCTGAACTTCGAGTTCTATCGGGTTATGTCGGACGGCCAGATTGAGGACATTCTGGTCTCGGTACGTGACATCACCGACCAGATTCGACTGGAACAGGAGCTGGAAAACACCCGCGTTGAAGGCGAGCGCAACCTCGACTTGCTGATGTCGATCCTGAAAGCTGATACCCGTCAGCTGCGCAGTTTTGTTGGTACGGCGCTGACCACCCTGAATGAAATCAACGCCATTCTGCGTGAGCCAATCCGCGACCGCACCGACTACAGTGAGAAGATTCAGCGCCTCTTCACCCGAGTACACCGTCTGAAAGGCGATGCCTATGCGATTCACCTGGATGTATTCGCACGTCAGGCCCACAAGTTCGAGGATGCCCTCGATGACCTGCGCCAGGTTGAGCAGGTCGAAGGCATGGACTTCCTGCCACTGACCATTCGCCTCGACAAACTGATTTCCCAGACCGAGGTGCTTCAGCGTCTGTCCGAACAACTGACCGGAGCATCAGCAGAAGCATCCAATAATTCGGCTGACGACACGGCCCCCGGCGGTGATTCAATGGCAACCAGGGGAACTTCGGCAGGCAATAGCTTGCGTCAGCCACTGGAAAAACTGGTCGCCCAGCTGTCTGAAGAGCTGGAAAAACCGGCTCAGCTGGTTGCCAGCGGCCTCAATGAAGTTGAGCTGGACGAGAACCAGGCCAGAGTGATCAGCGACGTGTGCGTGCAATTGATCCGTAACTCACTGGTGCACGGCATCGAAACCACACCGGTGCGCGAAAGGAAAAACAAGCCTGTCACTGGCCGGGTCGACATCCGCCTCGCACAGTTACAAGACGACACGCTGGAGCCGCGCCTGCGCGACGACGGTCAGGGCATTGACCTGCAAGCTGTGCGCACCCGGCTGGTTGAACAAGGCGTTGCGACCCCGGAAACCATCACCCAATGGACGGACAGCAAGCTGATCAGCGCCATCTTCAGACCCGGATTTTCCACCGCCGGTGACGTCGATATGCACGCAGGGCGTGGTGTCGGTATGGACGTGATTCGCGAGCAAATCCAGTCGCTGGGTGGCCGTATCCGCATCCAGCAGATTCCCGGACGCTTCTGCGAATTTGAAATTCGCCTGCCCGCTGCCACCACGGAGACGACTCAATGAAACGCCTGCTGATCGTGGATGATTCCAACTTCATCCGCTCCCGAATCGAACGTGTGTACGCCGACCACGAACGGGTCGAGGTGGTGGCCAAGGCCTCCAATGGCAAGGTTGGCGTGGCCTACCTGGAATTGTACCAACCGGACATCGTCACCATGGATTTGACCATGCCGGAAATGGACGGCATTGCCTGCATTGAAAAGATGATCGAGGAACGCCCGGATATCCGCATTCTGGTGGTATCAGCGTTGTCGGACAAAGCCACCGGAATTGAAGCGCTGACCAAAGGCGCACGAGGATTCCTGTGCAAGCCCTTTACCGACGAACAGCTGCAAAGCGCCCTCGACAAACTGATTCAGGCCAAATAACGGGAGTTACTGCCATGAACGAAAAATTCATCAATGTGTTTGTCGACGGCCTGGTGAACTACTTCCAGCTGCTGCAACCGCTGGATGTGGAAATCGGAACCCCCTATCTGGTCGATAACCAGACCCCGGTTTGCCACGACATCACAGGCATTATTGGAATTTCCGGCAAACACAAGGGCGTGGTGTACTTCACCGCACCCACCGCCTTTCTGGCCCAGGTCGCCAAAGTTCAGGGCGACCAGGATGTCTCCACCGACAACCTGCTGGACCTGTCAGGGGAAATTGCCAACACCATCGCAGGGAATGCCCGCTCGGAATTCGGCAAACAGTTTCAGATTTCCGTACCGCTGGTGGTCGAAGGCGACCCCACCAATCTGCGTCTGCCCACCGACGTGCGGTCCTACGCCGTTCCCATGCGCTGTCAGTCCATGAACCCCGTCCTGGTGGTGTGTCTGGAACGCAGCGAGTAACGATTTCGTTTGCAGGAAGCTTCACGGCAAACCCACACTCGTGGTCCCTTTCCCGCTACTCACCTCGGTGGTAGCGGGCTTTTTTTGCAAGTTAGAGGGCGTTCTCAATTAGTAAATCAATCCTGCTGAGAGCCAGTTGGCTTCAGAACAAGGCATGAGAAGCGTGGTTTAGCGAGCTAAACAAGTGACGAATAACGCTGTTCTGGGGTCAACTGTCCTCAGCCCGAAGGGTTATGGCTAAAAATCCACCATGCTGTGTTGTTGAAC
>PBNY01000056.1 GCA_002723385.1 Oceanospirillaceae bacterium
CCAGTGGCATATCACCGATTTCATCCAGAAACAGCGTGCCGCCATTGGCCTGCAACAGACGGCCTTTCATACCGCCCTTGCGCGCGCCAGTAAATGCGCCGTCGCGATAACCAAACAGCTCCGATTCGATCAGGTTCTCGGGAATGGCTGCGCAGTTCACCGCCACAAATGGCTTGCTGGCCCGCTGACTGCTTTTGTGCAGAGTCCGCGCGGCAACTTCCTTGCCGGTGCCCGTCTCTCCCAAAAGCAGTACCGGGATGGACTGATTCAGTCCCTTGATCGCCATACTGAACGAGCGTTGCATGGTCGGTGACATGGCTTGCAAATCGTAGTCACCGGCACTGCTGACTTTCGCCTCACCGGAAGCCGTCGGGCTGCTCAATGATGGTCGTGGACGCAGATTGATGAACTCATAGTAGATCTTGCCCAGCGGCAACATCCGATGGCCAATGCCCTGACGACACCCGTCGAACAGGCGTGTCAGCGACTGCTGGAACAGGCTCTCAAGCTCGGTGCCCAGCAGTCGTTCACGCTCCAGACCCAGCACAATACAACCGGTCTGGTTGATACCGGCAACCTTGCCCTGATCATCCAGCGCCAGCAGCCCCTGACAGGACGAACGTAAATAGTGACGCCCCGTGTGGAACGCCAGAATGGTGTGATGCGCAAATTGGCTCTGGAACAAACGGCTCTCGATATTGCGCGCGGCATAGGACATCAGCCCCAGCGTGTCCTGTGGCTGGGTAACACTGGCGCTGCGGGTAATATCCAGCACGCCAATCAGATTGCCGTGGGCATCGCTGATCGGCACCGCAGAGCAGGAATAGGACGCCAGTGGCTCCAGATAATGCTCACCCAGATTCAGGTGCACCGGGCGACGCTCCACGATTACCGTACCCAGCGCGTTGGTGCCGAACATGTCTTCCTGCCACGCGATGCCCAAACGCAGATACTTGCCTAACGGAGATGAGAGAATGTCCTGACCGCCCTGCACATGCAGAACCTCGGCATCCGCAGACGCCAACAACAACATGGCGCTGTTGCCAAAGGACTGGGACAGCGAATCCATCTCGGGAATCGAGCTTTGCACCAGCAGCTCGTGGATATCCAGAATCTCACGCGCATCACCCTTGGCGTCGAGACACATCGCCAATGGGCTGTCGCACTGAACCCCGGCACTCAGGGAGCGACGCCAGGAACGCTCAATATCATCTCGCAAGAAACCGTGAGGAACGGCCCCCTTCAAACGAATGTGCTCTCTTGCAGCTTTTGCCAGGGCGACCGGGCTGGTAGCTATGTAGCCACTGAACGATTGCCTCTGCGTACCCCGGCCGAACCGTTCAACCTCAATAATGTTGGACATCACAAGATTCTCCAGGTGTTCTAGTTATATTTTCATTGTTAGGCCAGCTCTTCGAAGGGCGTTATCACATATGTGCAAGGTCTCTCGACAACCCTTCATATCGTGTGACAATTCAAGACAATCTGGTGTCACCTACCACCAAAGAGAGGGCAAGCAGGAACCTGAAGCAAGGGAAGTGAGAGAAAGAAGTCGGCCTGATCAAGTGCAAGTGGTACCCACCTGCGTTCACGTACACACGCTCATGACGTGGTGAAAAGGCCGGTTTAGCCAGGATGAACGGACGTTACACGGTTGAATCACAGATAAATTTCCCCTCCTCTTCCTCAAAACCAAAAAAGCACCGATGGCTTTCACCATCGATGCAAGTACTCCGAGGCATCGGAGCAGAGAGCGTGCGAGTTAACCGGGCATTAATAGAACAGCATCAGCACCGCCTGGGCGTAGAAGTTGGTGTCGTCGTTACCCTGATTGGTTTTGACGGTATCGCCCTTCGGGGTATACCAGCCCACCAGCGGACTGAAGATGACGTTGTCGTTGATGGTCCACATGGCGTAGAGGTCGATCTCGTCACCGGCGGTATCATCGGCGTCGTCTTGTGGCGTGAACTGCCATGATTGCAGTCCGATCATCAGCGATTCGCTTGGGAATAACGACAGTTCCACCTTGGTCACATCGTTACCGCTGTTGGCCGGGCCAGAGTAGTTGGAAGCGACTTCGCCCTGGAACCAGGTACCGAAGCCACGGGTGAAGCCAAAGAACAATGGGTCGAACGCTTCGTTGTCGGTGGTGCTGGCGTCGTCGCCGCTGAAGCTGGCGTAGCGTGCGTTGAGGTTCGGTGTCCAGGGTGCATCAGCGAACGTCCAGCCCGCTTCCACGTACCAGGCATTGCCGTCGTTTTCGACGTCGGTATCACCGCCACTTTGCTGCACGTATTCGGCGGACAGGAACAGGTTTTCGACCCCGGCGTTGCCGTTACCGCGCAGACTCAGCACCTTCATGCCTTCCCGTTGATTCCACAGCGACAGCCCTGCGTCTTCTTCAACACTGAGAATATCCAGATAGCTGGCCGCCAATGTGCCTTGTTCAGAAACCCATTCGAGGTTCAGACCGGCGAGCGTGGTGTCCTGATGGAACGGGTTGTCGGATTTCAGCCAGAACAGGTCACCGCGCAGGTTACCCGCCGGATCAAAACGCAGAATGGCGGTGTTGGAGAAACTTTTCTGACCGGCCAGATAGTAGGCACCGCCACGATCGACATCGACGCCAAAGGCGTCTTCCAGTCCTTCACCCAGGCTGATGGCGTCACCGGCAATCAGAAAGCCGTCGCCCAGTTGGAAAATCTGGCGACCGACCGAGAAGTCGATGCTTTCATCGGCGGTTTTCCAGCCCACAAAGGCGGAGTCCAGCGCCACGCGGGATTCATCACCGTTGGTGTAACCACCGGCATCGCCATCACCGAACGTGCCGAGTGCGATGGCCCCCAGTCCACCGTACAGGGTACCGCTGTCCATGCTTTGCGCGCCGTTCAGTACCGCCTTGAGGTAGGCTTCCTGCCAGTCTTTACCGCCTTCGCCGAGGTAATCTTCACTGGTGGAGAAATTACCGACCATCGATTCGATGTCGAGTGAGACGGTTTTGCCGTTGCTTTCATCCAAAGTCAGGGCAAACACAGGCGCAGCCGCGCCCAGAGCCGTTGCTACCGCAACAGCGATCAGGGATTTCTTCATGGTGTTGTTCTCTTTTTTGTGGATAAGCAGCGGGAGGGGCACGCCCCTCCCTGGCTGTTAGCGGACGAAGGCCTGAAGTGTGGTCGGAGAGGTGTCACCGCCGGGCAGTTCGAGCTTGCCGATCAGCTCTAGCGAGTCGGCGTCGAAGATCGCCAGGTCATTGAAGGTGCCGCCCGCGTAGATCTTCTTGCCATCGTGACTGAAAGCCAGACAGTAGTAGGAGTGATCCAGCGTGCTGGTTTTCAGCTGTTTCTTTTCCTTGATGTCGTACTTGGCGAGGTTGTTCAGCACGCCGTACATCAGGTTGCCATCGTTCGGGGAACGCATTCCGGTGAAGAAGATTTCCGTGAACTCGGCAAAGTCGGTCGTTGTGGTTTCGCCGGTCTCCAGATCGACATTGAAGTAGCCGTAAATCCACTCGGCGGTGTTCATGTCGTAGGTTTCATCCTGGAATTTGGCCGTCACGTACAGAATGGTGAAATCGTTACGCGGCGACTGGATGGGCCATACCGCCAGCACATCCGGTGGCGCATACAGTGGACGCTGCCAGTTACGCGCCGGGATCGCGGTTTCCACCTTGCCGGTGTGGACATCCATCTTGTAGATATCAGCCCCGGCCATGTACAGGGAGCCGTCGTTGGCAGTCGCCATCACCGTCACCTGCCGCGGGGCATCAAACGTGCGCACCGGCTGGGCATTCATGCCATCGGCGGTTTTGTACACCGACAGGCGTGTGTCCTGCACCCGGTAGTGGTCGCGATTCAGAATGGTCGGGTTCTGTAACGAATACAGCTCGCTGCCGTCCGGGCTGAGTGCGAACGACATCATCGAAATCGTGCGTTCGTTCGGCGCCTGCGACATGGCGGCGTGGAAAGTCAGTTCGCAGGTATCCAGATCAATGCCGTAAATATGCTTGTAGTGGTTGGTCAGCATGTAGGCGGTGTGGTTGTCCGGTGCCATGATCAGCGCGCCCGGCCCGAAATCGCCCGGCATATCACAGCTCGTGTAGAGCGTATCGTTCTCCATCTCGACCACATGAATCTGATGCGGGCGATTGGCCATGATCATGTATTCCTTGCCCGGAATCAGGGGCTTGGAATCCGGCGTCAGGCTGGCGGAGTCCATCGGTGCCGTGGCACAACCGGCCAAGGTGGTGGCCAGGGTGGCAACAAAACCGGTCAGGGCCAGTGGTTTCCACCAGTGTTTGTGTATCTCAGTCATGTTTCTCACTCCAGCTTATTCTTTGTCGTCCGGGAATACCGTGCCGAGGTTGCGCCAGTCGTCTTTGGTGCTGGCCGCTTTCTCATCCCAGTCCGGGTAGGTGTTCATCATGTCGGGCACCTGGGCAGGCCACCAGCACGGGTCAGAGCAGCCATACAGGTCGGCTTCCATCGGCTGGCACAACGAGGCCACGCCGCCGAAGGCATCGACTTCCCAACCCGGATCGAAGGTGGCGGTACAACCGGCCACCGAGTTCATGGCGCTGACTTCTTCGATCTTGTCTTCCGCAGCGGCCTTGCTGAGCAGCTGCGCCTTGTTGTTGATTGCTTGCAAATGTTTCATGTCAGCTCGCCCTCCGCGGCGAAATAAACTGGTCAATGAAGGACGGATTGGTGGCCATGATGCGGCTGTATACCTCGATGCCGAAGTCGACCCAGTCGCGCATCAGGTCGCAGTAGTGGTAGGTCGGATGAGCCGGGTCGCCGTAGCGGGCGTAGCTCTCGTGATAACAGCCACCGGAGCACAGGTTGCGAATCCGGCAAGTGCCGCAACCAGTGTCGGTGCGATCGAGGCGCTGGGACAAAAACTCGCCCAGTTCCACCTGCTGCACGCCGCTGTTGACGTTGCCGAAGGTCGGCAGGTCGGAGCCGGTAAAGCGATGGCAGAGGTTAAGATCGCCTTCGTGATCCACCGCCAGCATTTTCAGCCCGGCGCCACACGGCAGTGACTTTTTGTGTCCTTCGTGAATATCGGTGATCAGCTGGTGCATGTTGGAGAAACCGATGTTGCGGTGCTCCAGTGCCGCGTCGAGGTAACGCTGCCCCAGGCGCTTCATGCCCTGGAACACCTCAATCAGCTCATCGCCAGAGAGGTTGAAGCTGGCCACATCACCGGATGTAACGGGCGCAAAGCCGACTTCGGCAAAGCCCATCTCGTTGAACAGGTGATCCCAGATGTGCTCCACCTGAGTGGTGCCCCGCGTCAGGGTGACGCGCGCGCCAACTGGACGGGAGTCGTAGCGTTCCAGCAGTCGCAGTGCCTTGCGGCGTACCACGTCGTAGGTGCCCTGACCGCCAACAGTGATGCGGTTCTTGTCGTGGATCGCCTTGGGGCCGTCCATGCTGATCGACAAGCCAAAACGGTGGCTGTTGAGCCAGTCGATGATCTCGTCGGTCAGCAGCGTGGCGTTAGTGGTCATGATGTAATCGACGCGCTTGCCCAGTGCCGCAAAGCGTTCGTCGCAGTAGTCCACCACCGCTTCAATCAGGCGGCGGTTGCTGAGTGGCTCGCCACCGAAGAAGACGACGTTGTAGACGGCCTCATCCGGGCTTTCCTTCAGCAGCATTTCAATCGACGCAATGGCGGTATCCAGCGCCATCTTGCGACCGGCGGACGGGATGTCGAGGTCTTCCTTGTAGCAGTAGGTACAGCTCAGGTTGCAGCCGGTGTTGACGTTCAGCACCACGGTGCTGAGCGACAGGGAATCGACTTTCTGCACCGGGCTTTCGGCGCTCAGTGGACGACCGTCGCTGACCATTTCCAGCGAGATCAGCTCGCTGATGGTTTCGTGAATTTCCTGCTCGCTGAAGGTTTGCTTCAGCTCGTTGATCAACTGCTCGGCGCTTTTCTTGCCACTCTGTTCACTGCTGCGCAGCGCATCAATGATGCTGCCGGTCAGCGCGTCCATGCTGAACAGTGAGCTGGTGGGGATATGGAACAGCAAGCGACTGCCGTCTACCGCCACCTCGTGCAGGTTGTGTTCGTTCAGATTTAGCATCAGGCCCATGCGGTACCCTCCTCTATGAATTCATCCAGAGCCGGTCACACGACCGACCCTAACGGCTGTTTCAGTAGCAGGTTATGGAATGGGCGGATTGTTCCAACGCTGAACAGTCACGATCAGCTCGGCATCAGCACTGTGGGTCTGATTGCCGTCTTGCACCTGTGCGGTGACGGTCAGGTGACCGGCGTTGTTGGTCATCATGCGGCGCTGCGGGTTTGGCCCGGCGTCGGCGGTGCTGAACACACCGGTGCGCGGGTCCAGACGACCGGCGAAACCGAGGTCGTTATCGGCAGCAGCGATGTCATCAAATGGTCTGGCTTCCCAGGTGGCGGGCACCATGCCAATGCGGAAGTCGTCGGCGGTGCCGGTTTGGCCGTCTTTACCGGCAGACCAGGCTTCGGCTTCAAAGCGGGCAAACAGCTTGTTGGTGCTGCCGCCATTGCCACCCACACGCGCAACGGCGTAAGCCGGTACCACGTTGACCTGATCGATGTCCTTGTACACCGCCAGCTCGACACCTTTGGCCTTGCCAATGGACACCGCGTTCACACCTTCGTGGTTGCGGCTGGCACGGACGGTAACGTGCATGCGGCGGTCGCTGTCCTTGCGGATGCTGACCACTTCCACGCCCTTGCCAAACGTTGGCATGCCGGACAAACCGGTACCGACCAGCATCAGTTCGGATTGCGTGCCTGCCTTGATGTAACCGGGCTGCACGGCCAGCAGTGTGGATTTTCCGTCCATATGGGCGGCTGAGATATCCGCGCCCATGCTTTCGTCATTGCGGTTGAACATCCGACCGGTGAGCTGGCCATCGCGCACCGCAAACACCTGACGCATGCGCACGCCGTCGATGGTCAGGTTGGCTCGCCATTCGTAGCCGGTGTACAGGGTGGCCTTGCCGGAACCTTGAAGCGGTGTGCCGTCGGCGTATTGGCCCGACATCGACACCGAGAACTGGTCTTCACCCGCCAACGGCGTCACCACCATGGTGGCGGTCAGATCGCCCTTGCCCGGCATATGGCCCGCGACCGACCAGCGGCCCTTCATATCGGTCTTGGTGGCCTGCTGCCAGCTTGACCATTCACTGCTCTGCAACGGCTGCTGCTCGCCCAGCATCGGCACCAGTTTTTCCATCATGATCGGGAACCAGTCACGGTCACGCGACAGCATCTGGTATTCCGCTGACGGGTACTGCCCCAGATGGAAGTGCGCCAGATGTTCCCACTCGGCTTCGTCACGACGCTGCAACTTGAAGCGCGCGCCGGAGTGACAACGGGCGCAGCCTTCTGCCAACAACGCCGGTTCAAGGCTTTCCTGAGCGTTCAGGCGACGCTCCAGCACATAGCGATAGCCATCGGTTTCTTCCGGCGCCAGGCCCTGGGTATCGGACAGGTGTTTCACCAGCACGCGACGATCGGCATCACTGATTTCCAGACCATGCATCACCTGCATCCGGGCGATGGTCATCAACCAGCCTTCCGGGGTTTTACGTTGGTAGCTGATACGGCTCCACTGGTTGTCGCCTTCCCTGGTATGGCAGGCCACACACTGCTTGTTAAGAATGCCTTCGGCCTGTTCGGCGACACTGGCGGCGCTGGCAACGGACGCCATGCTGCCCAGCGAAGCGGCCAGCAAGCTCAGTCCCAGCGGTTTGAGCATAAAGTTGTTCAAAGTCAGATCTCCTCATACGGTCGTTGCAATACCCGCCAGTTGCGAGCAATCACGAAGCGGATGTCATGCATTCACGGACAAGAAATCTGTATCACGGCCTGTGCCAGGAATATTTTTCCTATATTTTTCAAATAGTTATGGGTTTATCAGAGGAAAGAGACCGGTCTTGAGGTGTTGCAGTTCTGAACAGCTGTCTCACGCTGATACAGCGTGAACAGGTACCGCAGCAGCAGGAAGAACACGGGCGGAAACTCTGCCCGGGCACGCGATCAACTGTGGAGCCCATAGCGAAAAGACGAGAAGTGTTGACGGAAGAAGAAAGTCGGGTACGGCTAAAAAAATGGGGGAATGATCCCCGCCGCATTGATTAAATGCTGTGAAAATCCAGAGAAATTTTGAAGCCACAGGCATGAGCGTAACGCTGTAAAACCTTAAATGGCCCATGTTGCATCAACGTCAGTCCCTTGATACTGACCAACTGCTTGGTCTTCGTTCTGTTTTGATCAGTCGAAACAACGTTGTCAAAACAAAAACAGATGGTCCAGCAAGGGATGCAGCAGAACGCTGAAGAGGGAAACTTGTGTCAGCGCCAGAACGGCCAGTAATGCCATGATTCTCTGGCTTTTGGGATCAGACTGATCCGCTGTGCCACTTGTCTGATTTCGGACTGATGACGGGACGGGTTCTGCCACATCGGTACTGATTCGGTGGCGCAACTCAATCAGCTCTTGTGGTTCAAAGCCTTGTTGCAGCACCATCGCATCCGCAATTTGCTCAGTGAGCCGATGATAATCGACGACCACTCGGCGGCGTGCGTCGGGCCACCAGCACCAGAGCAGCCATTGCAGGCACCAGCGCCGCAAGTTGTCGCGTCGCCAGCGATGGCTGTGTTCATGGATCAGTACCAGTTGGCGTTCACGTTCCGACAGTTCATCAAGCAGGCCTTGTGACAGATAGATCACCGGCCGCCACAAACCGGCGCACCAGGCCAGCCGGTTGGTGGAAGGAATCACCCGAACATCACGCCGGGTATCGAGCGTCGATAACTGCTGCATCAGCCGCAGTTGCTGGCGTTGGTGATGCAATCTCCACAGCCGTCGCAGCGCAATCGAGATCAGCAATAGCGCCAGAATAACCAGACTGGTGCTGGCGATAGCAGATGTTGATGCCAGCTCAGGCGCATGCACTTCGCAGACGTCTCCGTGGCAATGAGGCAAAAACCAGAACGATTGTGGATTGACCAGCAACCATGCCGACAGCAGTCCAACGCCCCAGGGCAACAGAGCGCAGCTCCATATCAGGTTTTCACGTTGATGCAGTGTGACGGAGTCGTGTGAATTGGATGTCACAGGCTGGGCTTGTTTCAGCAGCCAGAGACTGATGGCACTGCTGAACCAGGCTGACCACCAGAGTGCCAGTGCAAAACCCAGCGTCAAATCAATCAGTTCGATGCTCATTAACGGATCGGTGGCTCACTGTCTGGAGTGGTCCGATCCAGTTCCTCGCGCAGTTGGCCACGTGCATCCGGAGCGGTTCCGTCGAGATAATCCATAAACCCGGCCACCAGTACCTGAGAGTCGGCATCGCCCAGATCGGTAGCGATATCCGATAGCAGACAGGCGACCAGATCGGCCTTCTGCAACAGCGCCTGATAAACGTAGGCACGACCGTTTTTCTGGCGCTCCAGAAGTTGCTTGCGGTGCAGACGTTCAAGGGTGCTTTGTACGGTACTCAGGCTGATTGGATCATCCAGCGTTTGCTGTATGGACTGGGCCGATTGAGGTCCTGCATGCCACAGTACTTCCATAATGGCCATTTCCCGTTCGCCCAGATTTGGGGTGCGGGAGTGGCGGCGATAAAAGCCGAGCCAGCGTTTCAGAGAAGCCGTCATACGATGTCTACCGTGTCCTTTAAGCCGAACACCGATGTCTTATCGGTGTTCATGACCAGTGTTTCAATGCCCTGAATCATAAAGCTGATTCAGCCACTGGCAAGTTCCAGTGACTCGTCCCCGTTATCTGTTCACGGGTTTTTAGGGAAACCACCATGAAACGCAGTCTCTTTTCTCCTTTATCTTTACCCGTCCCGCTGTTGTTCGCCTGTCTGCCCGCCCTGGTTACGGCACATGGTTCATCAGGTCATATCACCTCGAACACGCATCAGAATATGGAGAGCGTCCATGTTATAGGGCGCAAGCCGATGATGGGGGAGGCGATTTCAGCCTCTGAAGGTTATGTTGGTCAGGAAGCCATTGAGGTGCGCCCCTTGCTGCGCACGGGAGAGGTACTGGAGCTGGTACCCGGCATGGTAGTGACCCAGCACAGTGGTTCAGGCAAGGCCAACCAGTATTTTCTACGCGGTTTTAATCTTGATCACGGCACCGATTTCGCCACCTTTGTTGATGGTATGCCGGTGAATATGCGCAGCCACGGTCACGGCCAGGGATACACCGACCTGAGCTTTCTGATCCCGGAAGTAATCCAGTCACTGGAATATCAGAAAGGCAGTTATGACGTCAGCGTCAGCGACTTCAGTGGTGCTGGCAGCGCTGCCTTTACGACCGTCAAACAACTGGATCATGGTTTGGCACGGCTGACTCTGGGGCAAGACGCGTATCAACGTGGTCTGGTGATGGACAACGTCACAGCAGGCCAGGGCAAATTGCTCTACGCATTGGAACTGAACCGCTACGATGGCCCCTGGACAGACGTTAGTGAAGACATTGAAAAGACCAACCTGCTGTTGAGTTTCCGCCAGCCATTGGCTGGAGGTGACTGGTCGATCAGCCTGATGGCCTACGATAACCAGTGGAACAGTGCTGACCAGATTCCCGAACGTGCAGTAGACAGCGGTCGTATTGATGAACTGGGTTCGCTGGACAACAGCGTGGGTGGCGAGAGCGACCGTTACAGCCTCAACACACAATGGCAAGGTGACAACCTGAGTCTGTCGGCTTACGCCATTCGTTATCACCTCAACCTGTGGTCGAACTTCACCTATTTCCTCGATGACTTCGACAATGGTGATCAGTTTGAACAGGTTGATGAACGCTGGATCTACGGTGGTCAGCTGGAATACCGCCTGCAACCTGAGCTGGCGGGCATCTCCACCGAGACCCGGATCGGTGTCGGCTATCGACTGGATGACATTGCCGAGGTGGGCCTCTATCACACCAAAGAGCGCCAACGCCTCGGTGCTGTTCGTAGCGACGAAGTTACACAACAAAGCCTGGGACTGTTCGCCGACACCACCGTGTTCTGGAGCGAGAAATTCCGAACCTTGCTAGGCGTACGCTACGACTACTTTGATTTTGAGGTCGACAGCCGCGTTGAGCGTAATCAGAACGGCGTTGACTTGAGCGCCAATGATGGCAGCGAATCGGCGAATAATCTGTCTTTGAAAGGCAGCCTGATCTATGCAGCAAATCAGAATCTGGAAACTTATTTCTCCATCGGGCAAGGGCTGCATTCCAACGACGCTCGCGGTACCACGATTCAGGTTGACCCGGCTGATGGCAGCGCCGTAGATGCGGTTGATCCGCTGGTGGATTCGTTGGGCTATGAGCTGGGTGTGCGCGGCACACTGGCTGACGGGCTGAATGCATCGCTGGTGGTATGGCAGCTGGATCTAGACAGTGAGCTGCTGTTTGTGGGCGATGCGGGCAATACCGAAGCCACGCGTCCGTCACGTCGTCAGGGTGTTGAATTCACCAGCTACTGGCAGCTGACCCCAACCTGGCAGACCGATCTGGAATATGCCTATACGCATGCCCGTTTCCGCAACAGCTCCGAAGACGGTGATCATATTCCTGGTGCACCGGAATCTGTTGCCCAGGCCGGTCTGACCTATATGGGCGAGACCAATGCAGGGAATCCGTGGTCAGGCAGTCTGCGTGCACGCTACATCGGCCCACGCCCACTGATCGAAGACAATTCGGAACGTGCAGGCAGCAATCTGGTGGTTAATGCTCGTACCCAACTGGACGTACAGAACTGGCAGTTCGGGCTGGAAGTGTTAAACCTGTTCGATAGCGATGACCACGATATTGATTACTGGTATGAAAGCCAGATGGCCGGAGAAAGCACACCTCAGGAAGGGCTGCACTACCACCCGATGGAACCGAGGACTGTACGTGTTAGCGCCGGGGTAACCTTCTGACAGGGTTGGGCTTCGACGTAGCCCCCAACAAACCGCACTCGCCAGAACCGAACAATCCGAAATGCTATTTTACTTTGAATGCCATCCGCGTCTGGCTGGCGCTTTCACCAAACAGGCGGCGGTATTCCTTGCCAAAGTAACCGGCGTGGAAGAAGCCATAACGGGCGGCAATGGAGCCGATTGGCTCGGAGGAGGTCAGCACCTCACGTCTGACGCGGTTCAGGCGCACGGAGCGCAAATAGCGTGACGGTGCCATACCGGTGACGCGTTCAAAGCTGTAGTTCAGCGTCCGGCGGGGAATGTTCAGAGCTTTGCAGACATCCAGTACGCTGGCTTCCAGCCCTTCAGCGCTGTCGATAAAGGCCATGCTCTTGCGAACGATATAGTGATGCTGATTGCCCAGCGGACGCCAGTCGCGCTTGCCGCCACAATCGTCGTAGCCGGTGTAGAGATCCAGCAGCACATCAGCCAGATAGTGTTGCAGTGAGCGGTTACGCAGTTCAGGTGAAAGAATCTGTGCGTCGTCCTTGTGGCCTTGTAACAGCGAGGGCAGTGTTCGCCGCAGTTCCACCAACCGTTGCGCCGGGAGGTTTACCGCGTAGGAACGCTGCGCCTGCATCAGGGCATTGAGATCTTCATCGCACAGCAGTGGTTTGAGCAGGTCTATGCTGATGGACACCACCACATAATCCGATGCCTGACCACAGACCCAGAAAATATCGGATTCGTACGGCAGCAAGGTAATGCCATCCGCGCAGATATTACGAGCCTGATCCGCCGAGCCCTGATGGGCCAATTCCAATGGCACCAGAATGCTGATTTGTTCATGTGGTGTGGTAGCGAACTGGGCAACGGAAATATTCAGCCGTTCCCGGAACACCTGAATGCCGGAACCGGCCAGGTTCTCCAGTGAGCCCTGGAACAACCCCATGTCGACCTGATCGTATTCCTGATTCCAGCCGTGCAGGGCCGCCGCCGCCAAATTGACGTCATGACTGGAGGAATCGGAGTAAATCAGGGAGAGTTGGTCTGTGTTCATACTGCTCGCCACGTGAACGGTGCAAGCACCGATGTTTTTGAGAATAGCAGCAGTGGCGCAAAGCCCGCCAGAGTACTACTGGTAACCAGCTCAATAACGAACCAACAAGGTGCGCTTTGTTACCTTTGTAGTCGTGGCCCGCGATCAATGAAAGAAAAAGCCGCCCGGTAGCAAGACGCAGACACACCGGACGGTGGGTTAAAAACGTCAGACGTTCATCAACACCGATTTCACTTCGGTGTAATGCTCAATCGCTTCGTGGCCCATTTCACGGCCCAGACCGGATTGCTTGAAGCCGCCGAACGGCAGTGCCGGATCCAGAATGCTGTGGCAGTTGACCCAGATCGAACCGGCCTGAATCTGTGGCACCATGCGATGCACGGCAGACAGGTTGTTCGACCAGATACTGGCTCCCAGACCGTACTGGCTGTCGTTGGCGATACGCACTGCTTCGTCCATGTCATCAAACGGCATGGCCACCAGCACCGGGCCAAAGATTTCTTCACGGGCAACACGGGTATTCTGATCCACATCGACCAGTACCGTTGGCTGGACGAAGAAGCCTGGCCCTTCCGTCGCGCCACCACCGGTTGTCGCCCGAGCGCCGCTTTCCAGCCCTTGCTGGATGTAACCACACACTCGCTCCTGCTGACGCGTCGATACCAGCGGCCCCATCTGGGTGTTCGGATCGAGACCGGAACCAAGTTTCATGCCCGCCGCGATGTCAGAAATATCCGCCACCACATTGTCGAAGTGTTTCTTGTGCACATAGAGGCGTGAACCGGCACAGCAGACCTGGCCGTGGTTGAAGAAGATCGCATTGGCCGCGCCCTGGGCAGCGGTTTGCACATCGGCGTCTTCGAGCACGATGGTCGGGGATTTGCCTCCCAGTTCCAGCGTTACTCGTGTCATGGTGTCCATCACGGCCTTGCCAATCAGCTTGCCGACCTCGGTCGAGCCGGTGAAGGTCAACTTGTCCACATCCGGATGATTCGACAGCGCCGCACCGGCTTCGTGGCCAACACCGGTTACAACGTTGATCACACCCGGTGGATAACCGGCTTCCAGCGCCAGTTCGGCCAATTTCAGCGCCGTTAACGGCGTTTCTTCCGCTGGCTTGAGTACCACCGTGCAGCCGGTGGCCAATGCCGGGCCGAGCTTCCAGCAGGCCAGCAGAATCGGGAAGTTCCAGGCCACAATCGCGCCCACAACGCCAACCGCTTCACGACGGGTATAACCGTGAAAACGCGCGCCGGGCATATAGGGAACCGAGACATCCAGCGTGCGACCTTCAATCTTGGTCGCGAATCCAGCCATATAACGCAGGAAATCCACCGCCACGCGAATGTCCACCAGTTCGGCAATCACCGCGCTTTTGCCATTGTCGATGGATTCAATTTCGGCCAGCAGTTTGGCGTTCTTGTCAATCAGATCGGCGAAATCCCACAACAGCTTCTGGCGCTCAACCGGTGTGATGCGGCTCCAGGTGGAGTCATCAAATGCCTGACGCGCGGCGGCCACAGCCATATCCACCTCCGCTTTGTCAGCACTGGGAACCGTAGCGATGCGCTCACCCGTGGCCGGGTTATACACCGGCAGGGTGCGGCCATCAGCCGCCGCCAGCCATTGCTCACCGACCAGACATTTATGCTCACTCTGAATAAACGCCATCGCCTCTGCGGAGGCGTGAAACTCTGAAACACTCATATACAAACCTTTTTATTATTGTCCGTTGTCTGATCAGGGCCCGAGAGAACCCTGATTACCTGACAAACCATTGGCAACGCCTGTGCCAAACCGAACAATTAAAGGTAAGTTTTTGAATTTTATGGATTATTTCTAGTTACACAGTTATTTGAAACGGTCTCAGAAAGTGTTCCAGTCTGAGACAGGTGTCGTAAAACCAGTCACAACACGAAGCTGAAACGGGTGCCCTTGTTGAGCTCGGACTCCACTTCAATGCGGCTCTGGTGCAAATCCAGAATGCGTTTGACGATCGCCAAACCCAGACCGCTGCCACCCCGTGCAGAGACGGCCCTGGATACAGTCCCTGACGTCTCACTCTGGCTGGCTTCCACCGCCGGACGGGGCTGGGATTCCCTTGCCTGAAAATAACGCTCAAAGATAAACGGAATATCGTGGTGGCTGATGCCACAACCGGTGTCACTGATTTCGATCCGCGTGCCACCATCGACCCGCACTATCTGCAACTCAACCCGGCCTCCGGCGGGGGTGTGCCGCAGCGCATTGTCGATCAGGTTCTGCAGCACCCGCTGAATCATGGCGATGTCGGCAGTGACATAGCTGTCCTGCTGCTGGCCACGAATATCCAGAGCCACCTGTTGCTCGTCGGCCTTGAGCTGGAATTCCTGCAGACAGTCATGCGCCAGCTCCAGCAGTGAAAACGGCTCCGGGTTTGGCCGGGTGTTGTCGGCCTGCAGTCGCGACAGTTCGAACAGCTCTTCAATCAGGCTCGACAGTCGCTGACACTGACGAATCGACACCAGCAGATGATCGCGCAGCTCGTGCTGGGTTTCGCATTCGCTGGCCTTGAGCAAGGCGGTTTCGATATAGCCCTGAGCCGCTGCCAGCGGCGTGCGCAAATCGTGGGAGACGTTGGCAATCAGCTCGCGGCGGCTTTGATCCAGCGACTGCAAGCGCGTGAACTGCTGGTGAATGTGTGCTGCCATTTCGCGGAACGCTTCGGTCAGCTGGTCAATTTCGTCGGCATCGCGACCGCTGGATTTGGGCAGCTGGTCGATGGCCGACAGTTCCGGGTAGAGCAAATCGTATTTGAGCATCGCCTGACGCAGACGTGTCACCCGGCGGGTCATGGCGAAGAACACCAGCAGGCCCACCACCACCGCAGCCAGCACACAGCCCAACATCAACAGACCGCTGATGGAGAAGGCGTAGTTCTCGAACGCCGAGTCTCGCAGCTGCCGATACAGCTGACCACCCACCACGGTATAGACGTACCCCAGCAAATCGCCACTGCCAGCATCCATGATCGGCGCCACCGAGAAGATATTGCGTTGCTGTGGATTACTCGGGTCATCACCCACAATCGGATAATTGGCATTGGGCTGCAGATACTGGCGAATCGGATTCAAATCCACCCGCGTCTGCTGCACCTGATTGCCGGGTAAGCGGTGACTGAGAATCTGTCCATTGGGGTCGAGCAGATAAATTTCCAGCGCCGGATTCAGGATCATGGCGTGAGACGCGAGTTCATCCAGCGCCGTTTCATCCACTGCGCCTTGCAGATCAATCAACTGACGCTGTTCGGTGACATATCCGGCCACCGGTTGGTTCAGATGCTGGAGCAGATCCTGACTGTGGTAGTCGCTCATGTAGCTGGATACCAGCAACAGCGAGCCGCCCAGCAAGGCCATTATGACCAGAAAGACCAGTGCCAGACGCGCAAACAGGCTGGTTCGAAGTGCTTTCATCGTGTTATCCCAGTCGGTAGCCCACGCCCCAGACCGTCACAATGATGCGAGGGGCAGACGGGTCGTCTTCAATTTTGGCGCGCAGGCGATTGATATGGCTGTTCACCGTGTGCTCGTAGCCTTCCTGGCCCTGTCCCCAGATGCGGTTGAGCAAGTGTGAGCGGGAAAAGGCGTCGTCCGGGTGCTGCATAAAGTAGCTCAGCAAGTCGAACTCCCGCGCCGTCAGATCCAGCGCCCGACCGGCTTTGGTGGCGCGATGCTGGCGCAGGTTCATCACCAGCTGATGACGATGGCTGACCAGTTCATCGGCACGCACGCTGGCCTGGGCAGCCTGACGCTCGGTGTGTATTCGTCGCAAAATGGCTTTGATTCGGGCTATCAATTCAATCACGCTGAAGGGCTTGAGCAGATAATCGTCTGCGCCCATCTCCAGCCCCAGAACCCGGTCCATCTCGCCGGAGCGACTGGTTAACATCAATACCGGTACAGCAATGCCCCGACCGCGCAGATCACGGCACAGTTCCAGCCCGTCCTTGCCCGGCAACTGCAGATCCAGCACCACCAGACTCCAGTGCTGCTGGCAGGCCAGCTCGAACCCGGCCAGGCCATCACGGGCAATCACCACCTCACCAAACTGACTTTGCAGATGCAGCTGGATCAGGCTCGCAATATCCGGATCATCTTCCACCACCAGAATGCGGTGCTGCTCTTGTGAACAACGGCTCGTCGACACCGAAGCGGGAGCAACGGGAGCCGATGAATGAGGCTGAGAATGCGATTGTGACGGAGCCGGGGAATCGGCAACCGACGTAGTAGAAGAGAGCACGGCGACACTCCTGTCTCAGGGGCTTTTCGTGCTTGGTCGCAGACACTGGCGAATTATTACAGCCAGTGTCTTTGACCGACCATCCAATTTCAGCGCGTACGCTTGACGGTGATCACAGCCGCCGGATTATCCCAGCGATGCAGTTGAGTCAGGGCCGAGTTGCCGAGGCCGTCGTCACTGGTGATCGCTCCCGGATGCACGGTAACCTGATCCATGTGGTCATCGCGTGCGGCATTAAAGCCTTCGCCCCCACCGGCTGGGCCAGGAATGGTTGCAGACGTTTCCAGGTTGGCTTCAGTACCGGCGTCGTAGGCAATCGCATTGACACGGTGGTAACCGTTAACGGCCAAGTCCGACAGTTTGATTCCGCGTGCCGCGACAACCGCATCGTTGGTATTCACCATCATGGTCAGAACCGTCAGATACGCCGAGCTGAAGTCATCTTCATCCAGCTCAAGAGTCAGCGTCTGGCTCGCACCAGGCCCAACCACACCGTCACCACTTTGACTGGTATGAACCTGATCATTGCTGGCAACGGCATCCAGTATCTGCTGGTTACTGCCCGCTTCCGCCAGATACTCCAGATCAGTGCTGGCCGCTTCTCCTACCCTGAATGCCCGATACTGATCGTTATGTGCAATCAGCGCCAGCGGTGAGAACGGCTGACCCGCCGTGGCATTCAATACCGTGACCTCATAGGCGTAGGTCATTTTGTTACCGGCGTTGTTACTGGAATTGTTGTCGTCATCGTCACCGAAGCAACCGCTCAGCAGCACGGACGCCGCCAGAACAGAAGCTAAACCGGCACGACGTTTGAATAAATCAGTCATGACCGCCTCCTTACTTCACCGTCACGGTGACGCGGGCAACCGGGTTCAGCCAACGGTGAACGGTTGAATCGATATCGCTGACGCCGCTGTCAGAGCTGGTGTCACCCAGCACACCGCGATGAATGTGCACAAACCCTTCCGCGACCGCATCAACGCCGGTACCGCCAGTGCCAACTTCGCCTTCCAGCGGTGGTGGAACCGGGAAGCCTGATTCTCCAGGAACACCGCTACCACGGATTTCATCATTGGCTTCCGTGCCCGCATCGTAGGCATTCAGGTTATAGGTGTAGGTGCCCGGAGTGGTCGGAATGGTCAGGTTGTTCAGAGCAACAAAACCGTCGTTGGTTGGCAGCATCATGGCCACAATCGACAGCTGGGTATTCGTTCCGGTATCAATGTCGGTCATGGTCGACTTGCCCGCCATCAGCAAACCGCCAGCCGGATTCTCCCCGACCACACCGCCAGCACCAGACACATCGCCTGACAGACCAGCGATCGAACCGCCTTCCGCCATGGCTTGCAGATTGGCCGACGCCGCTTCGCCGACAGAGAACAAGGTGGTGTCCGCGTTATGGCCCGCCACCAGCAGCGGCGTGAACGCAATCCCCTGAGTCAGGTTTGTAATTTTGACCGTCAGGTCAGCGGCCATTGCCGGAACAGACAGGGTGCCAATAGCAGCAGCCAGAAACGTAGTGCGCAGATTCATGAGGAGCAACTCCATTCGGTGAAATAACGGAGTTCACTTTGACGCCGGAGGGATGTTGCAGTCCTCCCGGAAATATCACGGAAGTATCACAACCCGGAAATTAATGGCTGGGGACAGGGCCCCAGCTCTACGAATATCTGTTTGAAGCGTAAGCCGGAATCACCCAAACAGACCTCAAACATCCACATCGCAGGGGCTGGCCCTTGCAGCAGCCCGTTGTCCGAATAACGGTGTTCATCCATGTAGCCCGCGTGAAACACGGGGCCATAGACGCAAACCCGCTCTTACAAACAGTAGCCGCCATCCACCGTGATCCGTGCATTGCGGCTATGACGGCTACCTTCGAGCGCCAAATGGCAGATAGCCGGTGCAATGTCGTCAGGGCCCAGCATATCCCCGGCTGGCGTTTGCCCCATGGCTTGTTTTAGCCCTGCGATCGCCGCGTCATCCATGCCTGCCTTGCGTTGAATATCGGTCAGTGTCACACCCGGTCGAACGCAGTTAACCCGAATGCCCCGCTCAGCAAGTTCCAGATTAAGCGCCGCCATGGCTCCCTCAAACGCGGCCTTGCTGGCTGAATAGGCAACAGCCGTCGCAAAACCTTTTTCTACCGCAATGCTGGAAATAAACACCACGCTGGACGGGGTTTTCATGATTGGCAGCAGAGCCTGGATCATCATCAAGGGGCCAGTAACATTGGTGGCCATATGGCCATTGAGGTTATCCAGCGTCATGTCGTCGAACATCTGCGGCAGGAAAATCCCGGCGTTTAACACCAGTGAGTTCAGCTGAACATCGCTTTGGATAAGCTCTTCAGCCAACGCCTGAATCTGCTCTGGCTGGCTTTGGTCGCACATCAGCCCGTTAACCTCGGCTCCTTGGGACTGATTGAGTTGATCTAACGCACGGTCAAGATTGCCTTGAGAGCGACCCGTGATCAAAACCTGGTGCCCTGCGTTTTTAAGCTGTTGTGCGGTGGCCAAACCGATGCCGGAAGTACCGCCTGTCACCAATATCTGTTGCATACCGACCTTCCTCTTTTGTCTCTGTGGATCTTGTATGGGGTAGTGATAACCAGTCTGGCGAAAAGGTGATGTGCAAATAAGCCTCAAATCAGCGGCGTCTAAGTTTCCCAATCAGAAACAATAATTCGGAGTACATCAGGCTAGAATGGACAAGTATTTATCCGGCCAGGCCATTCTGATGAAAGACCTCTACGCACACTTGCCTCATTTATATGTGTTTGTGACCGTGGTGGAGTGCGGCAGCTTTCAGGCAGCAGCGCGCAGACTGGAACTACCGCGTTCATCCGTCAGTAAACGTGTCGCGCAACTGGAACAGCAGTTGGGATTACGCTTGCTGCAACGCAGTACCCGACGTCTGAATCTCACGGCGGAAGGCAAAGCCTTGCTGGATGCTGCTAGCCCCCTGCTTCCGGCAGTTCAACGGCTGTCCCATTTAACCCAGGAATCCCAGCTGGCTCAGGGCCAGCTTACCGGCCACGTGGTGATTACCAGCTCGACGTTGTTGGGCGAGCGGTTTCTGATTCCGCTGCTCAGTGACGTCAAACAAGCCTTTCCCGGAGTCGTAGTGGAACTGCGTCTGAACGACGAGGTGGTCGACCTGATTGCTGAGGGTGTTGATCTGGCACTGCGGATTGGCAAGCTACCGGACTCTTCTCTCGTTGCACGCCAGATCGGTATCAAACGCTGGGGCTGCTTGGCCAGCCCGAACTATCTGGCTCGACACCCGGCCCCGCAAACCCCTTATGAGCTGGCAGAACATCAGTGCATTGTGCTCAAAACCAGCACCTATCGGCTTGATCACTGGAGCTTCCAACAGCCCGGTGGCGACAGCTTTCAGCTGAAGATTTCAGAATCCTCCATCGCCGACGATGGCCGCACGCTGGTTGCCATGGCTTCTTCCGGGATGGGCGTAATCTGGGGAGATCCAGCCTGGGTCAAGGCAGAAATCGCAGCAGGCAAGCTCGCAGAAATCTTGCAGGACTGGCGCTCGAATTCTGAATCGCCGATCCACTGGGTCAGCCTTGGCCGACAAGCCAGAAACCCGGCAGTCGAAGCCGTATGGCAGTTTTTGGGAGAACGACTGGGAGAGCGATTGGAAGAACGCGATTGCTCGAAGCAGTAACAGCGGCGAAACAGGCTCACCGCCTTGCATTCAACAGGTGCCTCCACTATCGTGACGTCGGGTTTGAGAGACGCCCGCCTCGCGAAAGCAATTGCACTCCTCTGCCTGGCTCAATCAGCCAGCTCCTCAACAATTCAGATATCAACTTCAGATCATCAGCGAGAGTGATCAGTAACGGAGATGATATGACTGCGCCCAATTCCTGCTTTTCACAGCAACCTCAAACCGGCTCACAAACGAGCTTGTCGCCCTCAGAGGCCCTCACCGAGTTATCCAAACAGGCGAAACGACTTCAACGCACCGCACAGTACGGTCGTAAAGCGGACGCCATACCCATTCTGCGCCGACTGATTCGTACCCAAGTGATCAGCCACCTGACACTTCCGGCACTCTACCGTCAGCGAGAACAGGTTCAGCGCAAACACCTGTACCGACTGCTGGCGAAAGAAGCCGGTTTCGATACCTGGGAAGCATGGCGAGCCGATCTGAAATCCAGAATGGAATCGGGATCTGAAGAGGTGAACCTGGGGTTGCTGTATTCACCGATGAAAAGCAGTTATCCCAATCTGTGGTTTTCCAGTGTCGAAGAAGCACGTTGTTATACCGCTGAACACGGTGGGCAGGTATATGCCTACGGGGAGCAAGCGGTGGTGTTGGCACTGAATCCATTCAGGCAATAAAAAACCCTCACCAACCAGAGTCAGTGAGGGTTTCTGTTCAAGCGTTCTGATCTCAATCTGCTTTTAATACTTCAAACGCAGAACCCGCATTTCATGCGGGTTACCAAGCTGAGATCAGGCAGGCTGCCCAGGCCGACTGCAATTAAGCAGATTTCTTCGGCTTGGAGCGCTTACGCTCGTTTTCAGTCAGCAGCTTTTTACGCAGACGGATGCTGTCTGGTGTGACTTCGACCAGCTCATCGTCTTCGATGAATTCCAGTGCTTGTTCCAGCGTGTGGCGAGTCGGAGGCGTCAGGGTCAACGCTTCGTCAGTACCAGATGCACGGACGTTGGTCAGCTGCTTGGCTTTGGTTGGGTTAACCACCAGGTCGTTATCACGGCTGTGCAGGCCAACGATCATGCCTTCATACACTTCGGTCTGAGGGCCAATAAACAGACGACCACGATCCTGCAGGGTGAACAGGGCGTAGGCCAGTGCTTTACCTGGAGTCATGGAAACCAGTACGCCGTTATGACGGGTGGAACCCAGTGATTCCTGAACCGGGCCATAATGATCGAAGACGCTGGTCAGGATGCCGGAACCGGAGGTCAGAGTCATGAACAGGCCACGGAAGCCGATCAGGCCACGCGCCGGTGCCATGAATTCCAGACGAATACGGCCTTTGCCATCAGGGATCATGTTGGTCATTTCAGCACGACGGTTACCCATCTCTTCCATGATGGAACCCTGGTGCTCTTCTTCGACGTCGATCATGACCTGCTCGTACGGTTCTTGCAGCTCGCCATCGACTTCTTTCTGAACCACTTCCGGCTTGCCGATGGCCATTTCAAAGCCTTCGCGACGCATGGTTTCGATCAGTACCGACAGGTGCAATTCACCACGACCGGAAACCTTGAATTTCTCCGGGGTGTCGCCTTGCTCAACACGCAACGCCACGTTGTGGATCAGTTCCTGGTCCAGACGGTCCTTGATGTTGCGAGAGGTCACGTATTTGCCTTCTTTACCGGCAAACGGGGAATCGTTCACCTGGAAGGTCATGGATACGGTCGGCTCATCAACGCTCAGCGCTGGCAGCGCTTCCACTTCACCCACGGCACACAGAGTGTCGGAGATGTTCAGGCCGTCGATACCGGAGATACAGACGATGTCACCGGCAGCGGCTTCGGCAACGTCAACACGGTTCAGGCCGTGGAAGCCTTTCACCTGCTGGATACGACCCTTGCGAACATTGCCTTCGGCAGTGATCAGCTGGATGTCAGTACCTGGCTTCAGCTTGCCACGCGTGATGCGGCCAACACCGATTACGCCCACGAAGCTGTCGTAGTCGAGTGCCGATACCTGCATCTGGAACGGGCCGTCCAGTTCAACTTTTGGCGCCTGAACGTGATCAACGATCATCTGGAACAGTGGCGTCATGTCGTCGGCCATTTCGTCTGGATCATTACCAGCGATGCCGTTCAGCGCAGAAGCGTAGATAACCGGGAAGTCGAGCTGTTCTTCGGTAGCACCAAGACGGTCAAACAGGTCGAAGATTTCGTCCATTACCCAGTCCGGGCGAGCACCTGGACGGTCGATCTTGTTGATCACCACGATTGGGCGCAGGCCGCGTTCAAACGCTTTCTGGGTCACAAAGCGAGTCTGTGGCATTGGGCCGTCAACGGCGTCGACCAGCAGACACACGGAATCAACCATGGACATTACACGCTCTACTTCACCACCGAAGTCGGCGTGTCCCGGAGTGTCGACGATGTTGATACGGTAGTCATTCCATTTAATGGCGGTATTTTTCGCCAGAATGGTAATGCCACGTTCCTTTTCCTGGTCGTTCGAGTCCATGACTCGCTCGCCACCCTGATTGCGCTCCAGCGTGCCAGACTGTTCCAGCAGCTTGTCGACCAGCGTGGTTTTACCGTGGTCTACGTGCGCGATGATGGCGATGTTTCTGAGATTGTCGATCACAACGGTTGCCTTGGTTAAAGTTTGTACAAAACAGCGCGCGATTATACCTGAATCCGTTTTGAAAGCTGCCTAAGTTTTTATGACGGTTTCCGGGGAGGGTAATGAGCGGGAATTGTTAGGAGTGTTGAGTCAATCGATGTGCCGATCCGGGGAGACAAGTGGCGACACCTGAATGAATGCATCTGAGCCACCCAACCAAGCGCGCACCAAAAAGAAGCACACAGGTCAAAATAGCACCACATCAGTGCAATTGATTAATTTGCTTTCACCAATCTGAAGCAATCCGCACTGTTTTTTTCTTTTAACTGCACCATTTACTGTCGGGACAGGTGTTGCATCTTTCATAAAGCCGTCATAATGCTGCCGGCGCTTGTCTCAGCCTGCGATCATTTGGGCAAATTAAGGTCAGATTTTGATCCATGACACAAGCGCCGGTGGGCGACTTCTGTCATGGCACGGGACTTGCTCACTTTTTGGGCATGGTAAGACGGGGTTATCCATCCCCCCTTTATCGGACATGAACCAGCATCTGGAGAGATAATAATGTCAGAGAACACTCTGAATCTGATCAAAGCTACCGACGTTAAATGGGTAGCCCTGCGTTTTACCGAAACCAAAGGTAAAGAGCAGCACGTTACG
>PBNY01000057.1 GCA_002723385.1 Oceanospirillaceae bacterium
GGATCGGTTGGATCGGTTGGATCGGTTGGATCGGTTGTGTCCTGAGGGTCTTCTGCGACAACCTGCGTGTCTGGAGTCAGAGCTGCGCTCGTGGCTTCTTCCTGACGAATTTCAGTACCGATATTGCCCAGACTAGCACCCGCCTTTTCTGCAGCTTCAACTGCCTCTGCAGCACCACCAAAAAGGTCGGCCAAATCGATGGTATTATCAGAGCTGGAATTGGCAACCAGGCTACCATCGGACGCAAAGTCAGCGGCGACTTCATCTATCACTTCAGCAAGAGACTTGCCTTTTTCTGTCGCCATCGCAGCAATTGCGGCCACAATTGCACCGTAGCGTTGCGCTACTGCGCCATCGCTACTGACCGAATTACTGGTAATGTCTGATGGCGTAATACTGGTAATATCAACCCCATCCAAACCCAAGAGAGCAGCAGTGGCACGGTTGGTACTTTCGATATCCTCAGCTGAAGTCACTCCCTGTTCAGCTATGCGCTCTGCTGCCAAGTGCGTGATTGGGGTCACCATCAACTGAGCTGATTCTTGGCCACTTGCCACACCAGGCAAAACTGCGGTTAACTCAAAATCAGGATCATTGAAGAAATACTTCTCACCAAAACCACGCAATGTGCTGCCATCAAGGCAACCCGCCGCCGAGTCACACGTTAGCTGAGTCTCGTCATTGGTAGTCAGACGAACCTTGATTGGACCATCACCAACATCAATGCCTTCCAGCGAATATTGGCCATTATTATCAGTGGTTGTGGCCCCTAGAGCTGAACTGCCGTCCAGAGTAGTCACCCTGACAGTAGCGTTCGCCAGAACACCTTTTACCGCCACACCAGAAAGGTTAATACTCTGGTCACCTCCGGTACGACCACCACTATTGCTACTTTTACTGTCACTACCACAGCCAGCCAGCGCCAACGATGCCATCAGAACAGAAGCTGCGAGCTTCTTCTTTGGCACCACTGACATCAACCAACCGCGTCCGGTTGAACTCGTCATTGGAAGTCCCTCATTTTAGTTAAATACATAGTTGGTAATTCACCGCTCATACTCAGCGGGTTTTCGGCCCGGATTTCGTCCACTTAGCAGCCAGGCCACGGCTGTAAAAATCAACCACCAAAGACCAACCGCAGCTCCACCATTCGAGGATTGGTTGTCATTAGCCGTAGTTGTCACTTCAGGAATGGGTGGCGCAAGTTTGAGTTGGTCGGATTCAATGGAGTTGGATGACGGCCATACCAGCCGGATGTCATAGTGAAATTGGCGATTGAGCGGTAGTACCGGAGCACTATCCTGCTGAACGTGTTCATAGACGTTGACGGGCTGCCCGAGTACGGCGTCGCGACCCAGGTGGAAGGATTGCTCCAGCACAATCTGGCGATAAGCCTTGTTCAGTTCCAGCGCTCGATCACGGGATGGGGTCAACAGTGTGTGAACGTCGGCAGCCCTGACTTGTGCTGCTCTGACCCTTCCATCCGGTCCAAACCAGCGCTCCAGGATTTCGAGGTTTTGTCTGAATTCGTCACCACCGCCAACCCGACGGAAGTACGTCAGAATCTCGCCCTCACTTTCTCCAAGGTTCGGAGCGTCAATCATTCCCTTGAGGTCGATATACCCCCAGCCTGCAGCACCAGTGACTTTGCGCGGGAACGCAAAAGTCTGATCAATAGTGGTGCCAATCGAGGTATGGCATCCCATGCAGTAGAAGTTTTCTTCGTAACTCTGACGGCGCAGTGCGCCCTGTTCGTCTTCAATCCAGCCTTGAACAATCCAGCCCATTTTGTTGTTCAGACCCGCCTCACCGGCAGGTTTGGCCCAGGAATACTTCGGCAGTCGTTCTTCTTCTTTTTCTCGATGTTCCTGGTTGTAAAGAAACTTCAGCGCCTGTTCTGTATGTACCTTTAACTTCCGCGCATAGCGAAGCTCTTTGAAGCGAGGCGCGGCAACCACTTCTCCAGAATCAGAAACATCCAGATAACGCACGCTGTGAAGAAACTCGGTGCCGGCAGGATACTGCTGCCGCAAAAGCGGGACATCAGCGGCGGCTCCCAGATAGAAGTCTCTGCGTTTCAGCGTTGATGCCTCACCTAGTACGCCGTCTCCATTGAGATCAACGCTGAAAACATTTTCATCGGTTACAGGAATGGAAATCTGATCCAGATCCTTGATCGCCATCTCGACCAGAGAAAGATTCAGCAGATACAGGGAGCGGTTTTCTTTGTTATTGTCAAACTGACGAAATGAGGGAGGCAAACGGATAATGACGTCATCAAAACTGCCATTGGTGGGCCAGAACGTACTTGGAAGCGGTTTGTAATTGAACGCCACCCAGCCAGAACCATCTTTGGCGAATCCCTGGCTATCAAATGCCTGTTCGGGATTCGCATAGTGTTCAAGATCAGGGACATAGCCAGCTGAAGCGAGCTGAGTCAGTGGCTGGTAATTGTCCTCACCCACGTACTCAAGAATCCGCTCATCAGAAACCGACTGAATTTCCTGGTGTCGTGGCTTGAACAGGTTTGACCACTGATTGGTCTCACCAATCTCAGAGAAGCTGTAAGCTCCCTGAATATCACCATCATCCATGACATTAACGCGGGTGCCCGCCGGATGAGACTGATGACAGATGTAACAAGGATTGTGCTCTCCCTCAGTACGCGTGTAGCACTGCGGAGGAATAACAGCCTCACGATTACTCAACGTCGAGGATGCTGCATCAACACTGGCCCCCATCCCCAAAAGCCAGGCAAGCAGAACCCATGCAGAAGAAATCGTTTTGAAACTAGACAGTGTGCGCGAACTCAATGAACACTCCCGAAAGAGTGATGTCTGCTAACACATCGCAACCACGACCGCTCACAGCACCACCCAATATCTGGACAAAAAGCAACCAGCAGGGAACTCAAATTCTTTTGAGCACAGCCCTGCCAATCTTGGGGATGCACACTGTGAACTTTTGTTATTAAAGATTTGTGTTGTTAATATTTCACTCAGATTTAAGAAATATTACCCGGAAATAATAGTACGAATATCCCACCAACAATTTCCCGCAAGACACAAATACGAATATTCAGATATAAAGCCAATATCCAATCAACTCACACTTTTCAAGATGACGCATTGACAATCAGGACTCAAAAAGGGTGTCTACGATTAGCGGGAAATACACCCGGTTTTATCGACCAGAAAAAACGAACACAGATGGGATAAAAACAACGAATAGAAAGAAATAGACAGACGAAATTGCTGATTGTGAGAGTCGAACGTCTCACACCACTGGATATTTTAAAATAGAAAATCGGTATTTTAAAAGACAGGCGATATTAGTGAGTGCTGTAGCTGGAGACTGCATAGGAACTGGTGCCCGAGGCCGGAATTGAACCGGCACGACCGTAAGGTCGGGAGATTTTAAGTCTCAGACTAAAAGCCAATGAAATCAATAACTTACATGTCATTTTTAAAAAATTAAAACCCGGTTTTCACCCAAAAAACCAGCGTTTCAACTGCTGGATATTTTAAAGCCAAGAAGCATGTCAGGCAGGCTCTCTGCCGCCTCACGCACGCTAAAATTTAAAGGTGAAAGCTATGCCCTACCGCGAAGACACAGACCCAAATGCCCCCGGTTTCAATCGAGCCGCTGACGCTGATCCATCATCAGCGGTCGATAACAAATTCACGCTGAAAGGCTTGATGGCAGAGTTCGATGCCGCTCGCGAGGATGCAGAATTCGATCATGACCACCCGATTTTTCAGATGGCAGAGCACATTGACACGCTTAGCCGCGACGCCGCTAGGTACCGCTTCCTTCGAAACGAGGATAATTGGGGGGAGGATTCAGGCACCGACTGCTGGGATGCACTTGGTGAAGCACGCGCTGGTGAATTTGATGAGATTATCGACAGTCTCATGGCCGCCAGCGGTCAGGCGGCAAGGAGCCAATCATGAAAACGACGATCCAGATAGCTATCGCAATCATCCTGCTGCTGGCAGTGGCAGCAATCCCGCGACTGGCCGACTTGCACCAAGATAGCACCGGCCAGTCTCTTCTGAAGCCTGTAGTGAAGAATGCCAACAATGCTTGAGCAATGCCCTCAGTGCCACTTCTCTCATCTGTCAGGCCCGTTTAGAACAAACCACGAGCATGGAGACAGGATGGTGGTCGTTTGCTCGCAGTGCGGTTACAACAGGCCCGTTCGGCGTATTGCGCGTATTGCGGGCTACAATGGTGGGCGGTTACAGTCGGAGGCGACTCACAGCAAGGAATGCTCACAATGACACAACTCCGCCCCTGCCCTCTCTGCGGCAACGATCAGGTATTCACGATACGCCAGTTTCTATCCTGCTACGTCTGGTGTCCCGACTGTAGCGCCGAAGGCTCTCGACATTTGCTGCAACGCCTTGCTATCAAGCACTGGAATTCTCGCACGACGTTCGTAATACGCAGGTCAGATCAAATTTTATAGAAGAGGGTTATGTGGAAACCAAACACCTACTATCAACCACCATGGGCAGAAGATGATGAACGAAGTTCAGCACAATGAAGAATCCAGAATGATAATTGGGTTGCTGGCAGACAAAGAAGAAATAATACGAGAAGCCATTAACCGAAAAATCGGTACAGATTGGGTACCAGAAGACCTGAAGGGGCGCTGTTACATAACCAAGTCGCCCAACACCTACGAGGTGTTTTATTTGGATGGCGAACCACTCGTTAGGTTTGAGTTTGAAGACATGCGCTTTCATCACGATTTCAACAAGCTGCCAGCACATGTCGTTAGCGCCCAGATAAAGTATGCGTTTATTGGTGGTCAGCACCAAAATGGCGAGCAAACAACTCCAATATAGCGAGCCACAGGCCCACTTAAGGCTTTCTTTCCATGAAGATCCACAGGAAAAAATACAATGCCCCAAAAAGTTGAAATTGATGGAATTGAGTACATAGAAAAACCAGCTCCCATAACCCCACCGCCAAACAAAGTCCAGGCCACCCACTGGGCGGTACTGCCTGATGATAGCATTGTGTTCTACAGGGTTACGGATGAGGTGCTAATTTGGTTGCCATATTCCGGCGTGTGGGATAACCCTGGATTGGTTCCGTACACTCTGTACAGCTACGACAAGCACTCAGAATAAACATGGAAGCCAAGCATCTTCTATCGATCATCATGGGCAGCTACACGTTGTCCATAATCACCGTATTCTGGAGTGGCGTTGTTCCGGAGAAATGGCAGGACTGGAAACTGATCCACGCTGTTGCAGGAGGGTTGCCAGTGGCAATCTGGGCTGTGCTTTCACTGCTGGGTTAGCCCAGCTCTTTCCGGAGTTCCGCCTTCATCTTTCGGATCTCATCATCGACATAGCCTTTGGTAGCCAGCGTGCCGTCATGCGATGGCGAACGCCCCAGGCCAAGGGCTTTTTCAACTTCAGAAATCAGGCGCTGCAGTGCGTTCCGGTCTTTTGGATTAACCTGCTTGTAGTTTGGCTTGCTCATCAGTACAGCTCCTGCATCGATGTGGCCACGGCAACAGCATCAATTCTACCGCTGCTGCGCAATTCCAGCTGAAGAGTTCTTGGACGACCAGGTGGCAATCTGAACGGCGCGTCACTGGTGATAGTGGCACTGTATGAGTAACCACCATCACCCGTAAGAATAAACTGCACGTCCTCATCTCCTTCCACCCGGGCGCTGGAGAATGCCAGCCCCCCAGGAATCTGAAACTCCTTGGACCTCCAACTCAGTTCTGCCAGATCACCGGCTCCAAACTTGACTATGCGCGTTAAGACATCATCTTCAATCAATAATATCCAAAAGCTGTCAGAAGCGGGATTGTAGTAGCCATCCAAGACGGTGACAGCCCCAAGCTGGGCCCACGGATCTATCGGGAAGTAACCGGTCTCAGCATTGAAGATAAACGCGACTCCGCCGCTGAAGCACAAGTAGCTTTCGTTGTACCGGAATGCAACAAAGCCTGCTGGATTCAGCGCCTGCCACTGCTCTTTGCTGAACACCCCCTTTGTAACCAGCCTTGCCGACCCGGATGAGACCATCATCAGGCCGTCATGAGTCGGGTAGAGGGCATAATCACCCATATCGACCAAGCCACGCCGGGACACGTTCGGCGCGACAATATCAACCACCTGCTGGCTCATTGCCCCAGGCTCACTGCCAAACATCAGCACTGGCCTGGAGTTTGTTGTTACAAGAATAAAACCAGCTGTCGCAACGATTCCCATCACTTCAACGTCGGCTTTGTCGTCAGCAAAATTGTACTGGTACTCGACCGGCCAAGCGTGCGGATAGTACGGCTCACAAAAGCAGACCGTCCCATCAAAGTGCCCGGCCAGCAGCCCCGCGCCGACATTTGTAATAGATGCCATTGATGTATCTGGCTGATCCCAGTCTGCTGTGATGTTTGATTCGCCAAGTTTTGACGATGGCACAGTATCTACAAAAAACGCGGTAAACCCGTTGCTCCAAAGGACCACGTCAAAAGAATTTGTAGCAAGTCTGGTTGCACTCTCCCCGAGCTGAACATCATATTCAGCTCGACTGAGCGAGCCAACATAACCGAACGATCCTGATCCATCTGAACGATAAACATTAACTTTTTCAATCTGAGGGTCATCGAAAATAGCATCCCCAAATTGCAGGATGACCCCTAGAACGATGGAGTCTGATTCAAGACGCTCAACAACTCTCGATGGACCACTGATTTTTGACTCCTCGCCCAAAATAGAAACCACAGTCAATACATATGTTGAAAATACAGACTCGTAGGGTATTTCATCGGCCTCAAGAGATGCTTTCAACTGTTCAGGTTTTGCTGTTATGTCAAATTCAGTTCCATACCATCTTGCACTACCTTGATACTCGTCCTGTCGTGCTCTTACCAATGCCAAGCCTTCAGGCCTTTGGCTAATTCCACCGCCAAAACGCTGACTAGCAGGACTGTCTGCATAGCCTATTTCGAAGCTGTAACTCAAAACAGGAGGGTTAACTGCAAGACCTTTCTCACCAGTAGCCCCATCTTTGGTATACCGAACCTTTGGGGCGCTGCCTTGGCGCGCAATATACCAACGATTGTATGCATCAGATGCCAGCGGGCCTCTGATAATGTCGCCTGTCGTTGGTATCGTGATCAGCCACGAATCCTGAGCGATAATTGACAGATTTGAGCCGGGCGCCGGCGGATTGTTGAAAGCATTTTGTATAGTGGTTTCATCAGTGAGCTGAAAGCCCCCCGCACCACCTGGGATTACTACGCTAACCCTGTCATAAACCTCTCTCTCAGGAACCAGCGACCCGCCCTCATACCGGCCATTCATGCAGGCTGACGCAGCGTTGTCAGGCAGAAGTCGGTCAGCAACAACGGGCAGCTCACCCTGAAAACTGTTCAGTGATAGCTTCATGGCTGTCCTGCATTAGCATTGATAATTGCAACAACATCCTGCACCGTCATGACCCTTGTACCATCACTGTATCCGGCAGCGATTTCAGATGCAGTAGGTCTGGCACTGCTTCGTTTGTAGGTCACAACGGAGTCTGGATGACTGACGGTTGCACGGCTTCCTATTGCCGAGACCCCAGACTCTACGGTCACAGGGAGGGTGGGATTTGGATCAATAGTGATCGACTTTGAACCCGGATTTGGCACGTCCTGACCATTGTATCCACCATTAAAATCGAGATTTGGATAGCTCTCACCCACAAGCATGAGCTTCAATGACTGGCCATCAGCTTTGAGCAGGATCGACTTATCCCGCGACATGTTATCTCGTACTAATGCTCCATCCTTGAATAAATGCAGATACACCGCACCGTCAGGCGCGTACTCAATTCCATACCGCAACACACCCGCATTCAGCCCAATAAACTTGCCCGCGTTAGTTTCTCCACCCTGAGTAACATGTGTTGCCGTCACGTTGACAGTCAGTTGAGATGGTGCCGGAAATCCGCCCTGAGCCTCGATGAATGCTGCTGTGTAAGACATGTTGTTTTGGCTGCTAATGTCGTACCAGGTAGTCGCACTCCCCGTATTCATTGCCTGCCAAAGGGGGAGTTTGGCTTCGCTGAAATCGCCATCGAAAATGAGCACACCAAGCCCAAAATCGGCATATGTAGGGGAAACTTCTACGGGAGACGGGTTGTCATCGCTGAAGGCGTACTCGATCTCAAAATAATCCCCGGGCGAAATGACAAAATCCAATCCGGCCACGCCAATGGTCGGCGGGATGATAAATCCTTCGGCTTCATCATTTTCATAGTATCGACCCGGTAACAGACCAGAAAAGGTTAACTGGCCTGAAGACGTGGACACGGACGCCCAAACAAATTCATCGTCCCACTCATAATAGTCAGGATGACTCAGCCCCTGAATCGCTGCGGCAATCAGATCTGCACCCAGCACATTGGAATCCGAGACACTAATGTCTACTGCTGTAAACGCAACATCAGGCAACAAGTCACGAGCGATTGAGTTCACCGTACTCTTGATTCCGTTGACCGCATCCGCAAGCTCCTGACCCGTAGATGCCAATGTTTCATCTTCGCTGGCTACAAGATCGCCCTGTTCAAAAGCGCGAGTTTTATCAGTCATGGTTTTATATATCCTGAAGGTTTAAGTAAGCCATTTGGAACGAGATAGCCGTCATCTGAAACTACAAAGTCGCCTGTTCCGCCTGTTCCGCCTGTTCCGCCTGTTCCGCCTGTTCCGCCTGATGCCTGCTCTCCAACAGGAACAGTCACAGAGAGCAAAACAGATGTGAATCCGTTGTTAGCGATTACGGTAAAGGCATATGACGTTCTTCCCTGCCCCGGCGGGTTGACTATCCAAACCTCACCAGTTGACCCATTGATTTCCAGCTCAATATAGTCACCTGATTCATTCAAGGAATAAGTCACGCCACTGGGATTATTTACTGCAGCAACATAGATCACATCGCCAGCTTCAGCTGATGAGCTAACTTCGCTCCCAACAGCCGATGAAGTCATTATCAAGTTTGAGCCAGACAAGTGAGACATGAGGTGCTGCAAAGAAATCAAAGCATCCCCGTCCTGTGGGTTATGCAGTCGTATAAGATCAGCAGGTCTTGGAGCAGTAACAACCGGCAAGCCGAAAACATCGACTGCGCTCTCAACGCTGGCTATACGACTTTCAAACGCGACCACCATACCCCTGGACTGGGCAGCCGAATTGGCTGCATTAACAGCATTCTGTTCCGCAGCCTCAGCCAGCAATCTAACTGAACGAACAATCGTCGACTTCTCCGGATCGTCCACTTCCAAGATCGCATTCACATGTAAGTCCGTCGCCGGATCATCTGACATATCAAGCAGTACAGAGACACTTTCAACCTGCTCATTGGCCACTTGCCGCGTAAGCAGCGAAGTTCCATTTTGAACAAAACGGCTGCGATACTCATCTTCATCCAATACCTGAGACCCACCAACAATTACGGGTCGATATTGGCCGCCAGGCTTTGACAGGCTCACATCAACTGTAACGGCATCAAGCGAAATAGATGCTGTTTCGGACTCGGTCAGTGTTACAGAGACCTCCCCCAAAGCAGCGGCATCACCGGAGGCGATCGCCTCTTTCTGCAGTTCTGTACCCAGCGCCCGCCTCGAACGGCCAAAACCAACACGAATATTCCAACCGGTGACATCGACCAGGGACTCATCACTGCTATCAGTCACCACCAGGCGGACAGCATGAGTCCTCCCACGAACGATGGGCTTGAAATCAATCATGGTGGATTATCGGTCGTTGGTGGAGTTGTTGGGGCTGGTCTGGAATCGAACCTGCTGGGACAGCCCCAGAGCAGTCATAGCGCGATTCATGGCATTCTGTTCACGAACAGCATTGCCCGAGTAGTCGGCATCTTTGCCATACGACCGAGCCAGAATGTAATCAATGGCTGCTGGAGCCATATTATCCGGGCACTTGATGGTCACTGTGCCACCATTGTAATCAGCAATAACGTGACCAATTGGAACGACTGAGCCGCTGATTTCCAGCGTCGATCCCGCAGTGGCTGGAGGTGTCACGTAAAACACTTTGGGGAACATATCATCGAAGCACCAGCCCTCCTGAATGGTGCTTGCTGCTTCTGAATGCCATTCGGGGCGAGTTTGATCCAGCATGCGTCGATCTACTTTTCGGACAGCACGCAAATTGCCGTCCATATTGCGCACAACATCCAGCAGCTGCTCCATATCTGCCGGTAGGTCTTGCCGAGTACCTGCAACGCAACTGAAAGTACGAACATCGGCAAAGCGGTCTGGCAGGTGCATACAAGCAAACTGATAGAAATCATTCAGCCAGCCAAGCAGTTCTTCGTTGTTCCAACGGACGCCTTCTGTGGTTGTTTCCAGCAGCTGGTTCTTGACGCGGTCAATGATGGTCTTAACGGTCGTAGTGGACATGAACCACCTCAGTAGTAGACGTTGATTTTGTGGGGGGAGCTGCCACGGCGCGTGACAGAGAATTCATTGCGGACGTCAGCCGCCACCGCAGAAACCCGATGCAGGTACTCGCGGCGATACTGCAAGCCCAGATTCGGATTGCTCCAGCTCAAATCAGGCTGAAGCATGAAGCGGCTTTTCACACCCAAGCCAATCACCTGCCGCCAGCGCTCCAGAATGGATTTGGGTGCCCGAGTGGCATCGTCCTCTGGCTTGAGCACAACAACCGCGGAGGCATCCGATTTGAGCATTTCAGCGAACTCAATCAGATCAGGAGATGACTGGCGGTAATCACCAGGCGCGACCGGCTGGTCATTCAGCTCAATGGATGCAACACCGATAACAATGGCATCACTGTGTGGCGACACCAGATCAAACTCACCAGCGCCAGCATTCAGGGTGATGTTTTCGCGGTACGCCTGGGTTTCTTCACAGAACTCAGCCATCACCAGAGCACACATATCCCGAATACTGGCATCGAGCACACCCGGCAGCTCAAGACGTACATCACGGACAACCTTATCGAAGTCCGTGAAGTCGATGTGCAACGCGCTCACGGCTTGATCTCATTCCAGGCGACATCCACCTGATCAGAGGTCACATCACGCCCGATAATGCGCTCAACCGCCTTGACGCGGGGCTTGCCCGTGGTTGTGAAATCCGATTCGGTGTTGTCGGGATCAAGGGCCAGAATAGCTTTTTGAATTTCTTCAATTTCCGAACGGTCAACTTCTTCAGCGCCAGCCGCCTGATCAGGACTCGGCACCTCTGCAGACTCCTCTGAGACCAGCGCGGACTGCTCAGGTGCCAGCATTTCCAGTGCCACAGCTTTCGCCTGATCAGACTGACCAGCATCAATGCAGCGATTGATAGCAAAGCGCAGAACCTCCAAGGGTTCAGCCACACTGGCTTCTTTCGAGGCTGCCAGTTTGCGCGCTTCCTCTTCAGCAAACTCTTTCTCAAGCTGCTCACGCATGTCTTCGAGCTTTCCTGCCTCCACAAAGACATCCTTGTACTTGACCATTTCAGTGGCCTGATCTGGGGATACATGGCGAACAGAGAATCGGGAATCAAAAAATATTCCGCGAAACGTCTTGCTTTTCTTTTTGCCGATATAGGCAATGGCCACAGTGTTACTCATTGCGGTCTCCAGGAACAAAAAACCCGGCTCAAGGCCGGGTTGGGTTTAAGTGATGATGCCGTGCAAATCAGGCTGCACCGCGATACACGTACTCAGGGATAACGGTTACATCACCGGTCGCCGCTGCACCGGTAACCGTCACCGTGATTTCAACCAGAGCTTCGGTGGTAAACGGCACGCCGTCCCAGACCGCTTTGCCAGCAGACGATGTGTCGGCCACCGTCAAGAACACGTCATCGTCATCAACCAGAGAGGCATCGTTCAACGGATTTGGGTATGAGATTCCCACCTTTAAACCGGTGCCTGCACCCATGGCGCCGTAATGAGCCGTCAGCCCGTAAAAGGTACACCCCTGATCCAGACGCAGAACATGAACAACATCGTTCGCGGGTGTTGCGGCCATGACGGCCTTGCCATGTACTTTATTGAGCACGCCATAGGTGCCATTCGGCGTGCGAGTGCGAATACTCGCTGCATTGTGTTTTGCCATTGGAAGCACTCCAAAAATAGTGAAAAAGGCGAGCAATCAGCCCGCCCGGTTCGCAGGGAAAATCAGCCGGATACTGCGGTATCCAGAACGATCACGCCATGGTCATTGACACGACCGTTTTTGTCGGCAAATCGAATCTTCTTCTTGCCATCCATCCAGCGAACGGAAATTTCAGTCGAGTTGCCATGATCCACCTGCTCTTTGGTCATGCCGATGTAACCGGCATCCGCCCCGTCCACGGTTCCAGAATTGCCAAAGGCATGAGCCAGGGCCTGACCACCGAGAAGGATACTGCGGTGAACCTTCACACCTGGAGCCACCGTGGTGGTCTGGGCGTTGTCGGTGTTGGTACACACATTCACAACACTCCCCTGAGCGAACTCAACGTATTTGCCTGGGATCTTTTTGATCAAAATGCCTTCCCAGAGAAAACAGTCACCCATAAACAACGGGTGCTTGAAGCCGGAAGTCCGGCGCATTGCGTTGGACATCAGAGTTTGCAAGTCTTTGTGACTGGTGGTCTGCTTGAAGTCGAAAAACTGGCGCGGAGTCAGGTACAAGACGTACAGCGGATCTTCATCCTTCAATACGTCATCCTTGTATTTGATAGGCTGAAGGCGCATTGACGGCATCTCATCGACTGCCAGGCGCAGGCGCTCAACATCCCCCAGGCTGAAGACGTCAGACGAATCCAGAGCGTCCAATCCTGCTTCATCATTCGCAAAGAAATGGCGGTCATACGTTGGCGGAGTCAAAGGATTGACAATAATCTCTGAAAACTCATCGTGATCCGCCAAAGGCACAATCATATCTGCATCCAGCAGAGAGCCACGCGCACCCGCCAGATGGTACAGGGTGGTTTCGTCGGTCAGGCGGCTGAAATAATTATCAGATAGCAATGTCCGGGCAATCCCTTCCAGCTTGTGCTTGGTACGCTGCTGGGCCATTTTGCCCCCCGCGTTAACCAGATGGCGACCTTGGTCAATCTTCATATCCATGCTGGCCGTGGTCATGGACTCGCCACGACCTTCCAGCTTTTTATCACCCATGGTCGGCGCTCCTGCCAACTGGTGAACGATATCGACTTCCACTTCATTGCCCGCGACCTTGGTCAGGTCAGTCACCCGGACGATGGGCATATGGGAGGACGTTTGGGAAGAAGTACCCTTTCCGCCCTTGGCTTTTTTGGGCGCACCTTCGGTCATCAGGTTGGTGAAGTTGCGCTTGCGCGTTGTTTCAGTGAACAGTGCGGCATTGAATGCGCGGTTTGACGCTACAGTAGTCATAATCGATTTCCTCGATCAGAAACCCTCCGCCAAAATCTCGTCCAGATCTGATTCAGACATAGTGCTAACCTCAGACATCAGGTCAGCATCTGACATGCTGCCCATGCGCTCAGTTAATGGCTTGCTATGACTGGAGGGCTTGCCTATATCAGACAGAGAGGACGGTGTATTTGGCTGGGTTTTATCAATGATGGCTTGGGCACGAGATTGAATGTCGTCCCCAAATGCTTGTTTGGTTTGCTTTGCGACTTCCGCGAAGCGTTCTTCATAGGATTTGCTGGACCACAGAGGGTCATTGCGGAGCTTTTGATCGACAGATACCGCCTGCGCCCAACGATCGGGATCAGCTGTGCGCCAGTTATTCAGGTCAGCATTGCCTTGAATGGCTGTCTCGACTTGCTCCGCTACCGTGGCGGGCTGCTGTGGTTCGTGAACAGGTTGCTGGACGGCCTGCGACTGCTGGATGCCGACCTTTTCGTCATACAACGCCCGAACTACTCGCCCTAATGGGCCGTAGTCTTCAGCGATTTCTTTCCAGGTCTCATCGGTAATGGCATTGGGGTCACTGAAGACCTGCTCAACATCCATGCCCTGGGCTTCAAGCTGCTGTTTTGCATTGTTGATAGCCGTCTCGTTGTTGTGACGCAGCTGTTCCAGCTCTTGATTTCGCGCGCGCTCAGCTTCCAGTGCACGCTCAACTTCCTGACGTTGGTGGCGTTCCTGTTCCAGCACAGAATATGGAATCTCATGCTTTCCAGACTTGCCGACAATGACCTTGTCAAGATCATCGGCAACGCCTTCTTCGGCCTGTTGCTCGCCTTCAGAAGCTTCGGTTGCAGCGGCCTCTGGCTTCTGCGCCTGTGCTGGTTCATCTGCCTGCCCGTCGGATGAAACGGTTTTGTCTTCGGCCCAATCATCGACCTCAACAAATACATCCTCTTCGCCTGCGTTCTGCGCCAGCGCCTGCTCCATTAACTCCGGATCACCGGATAACAGCGCTTCATCAAGACTTACCTGGGTTTCGTCGCTCATGATTTACCTGCTCTTTTGTTGGTTTGCCGTCTATCGGTCGGGCGTCCGAAAATAAAAAAGCCCACTCGAATGAATGGGCTTTCTGTATTTGCGTCGCTGAGTTACGGGCATAAAAAAACCCGCCGAAGCGGGTTTGTTGTTACTGGCCGAAACTTGTTTGTGGTTGTCGTAATCGTCTTGGGAGCGGCGGTGCCACGGCGGAATCTCGCCTGATCTGAACTGCCATCTCCTTCTGCCTCATCTGTTCCGTTCCGGCCTTCTCTGTTGTCAGCTGAGCATCCGCACCGAACTTCTGAATCTTCGCCTCCAGTTCTTGAAGCTTGAGCATGACTTCCTTCATAGCCAATTCATCCATGGCCTGCTGTTTCTGCTGCTGTTGTTGCAGCGCTGCCAGTTCCTGTTCATCCATCTCATCAGGATCGACATTGCCTGTGACTTTGTTGATGATCTTCTGAAGCTCAGACTTTTTCTCTTCTGGCAGGTCTATCTGATCAAGCACCAGACTCATCGCCGGAAGCTGAACCTCCTGAGGCATCTTGCCAATCAGATCCAGAAGCATTTGTGTGACTTGTGCCCGGTATCCTTGTGACTGCTGAACCTCTCCAAGAACCACTTGGGTTTTTGCATAGGCCACGGCATTGCTGGGTTCACCGCCATCACTGTCTTGATTCAAGACCACCTGTCTGGCCTTTTGCCCGTATTTCCCCGGCACCATAACGGAAACATTTTGCCGCCCCTTCAGCTCTTCAACTTCGTGTGCCAGAACAAGCTCACCCACCTGCTGTCGTGCCCAGCGATAGTTATCGTTAATGTCGGCAAGGGTGGTGGCACCTTGCTCTACCAGGCTGTTAATCGCCACGCCAGACTGCGCACCGCCGTCTTTTCCAAGGAAGGCGTTGTAGATGCCTCCAACCTCTTGCAAATTCTTCGATGCGTTTTCCATGATGTTAAATTGCTGCTGGTGAATTCCAGTGTCCTGCTGGATTTCAAAGCGCGGTTTGGTGCCGTCTCGCTTTGTGGCGCTGCCATCCAGCTTCACAATGCCATCTTGCCGGTGAACCTCTTCCCTCAAGCTGTCGTCTTCCATTTTTGTGGCGTTATCATCCATGACAATGCGCTTCTGGTTCAGGCCTGCCGTCAGCTTGATGCGCCTGAAGTTGATCTCATCCTGTGGCGATAGCATGCCTCGAATAAGGCCGTATGGAATCAGCGTCTCGTCCTCTCGCGCCGCAAAGAACGGCACGTAAGGGAAGTGGTTGTGAGGATGTGGGCTGGGCATGTCGGCCACATGGTGCGGCCCAATAAACCAGCTCAACCGCAGTGATGGCACCATGCGTTTCTCAACCGTAACCCGGCCCGCTGCGACAAGAGCCATGTGAAGGCGGTTATTCTCATTGAATACAACCGCCCGCCCCTGCTCATCGCGGATAATCAAACCCTGATCCCAAACGCGGTAATACAGCTCGTAGATGCGAACCATATCCCTGACATCATTCAGCCAATCAGAAATTTTCCGGGTGCAGTATTGGTATTCGTCATACGCATTACTCAGAACGTCGCCGCCAGCATCGTGCGCCCGAGTGTCGTATTGATCCCAGTTGCCAATAGCAAGGCGGATCAGCTCTTTGTGCTTCGGAAATGCCGCCTCAGCCTCTTCTTTGTCTACCCAGCGATGTCGCAACAGCCAGTTGCAGTTGCTCAGGTCCGCTTCTGTCCGCCAGTCGAACTCAATTTCATTGTAATGAATGGGGCGAATACGATACTTCGACCCAAACGGGTCGCTATTCGGTTTAACTTCAACCCATCCCAGCCCGCCCTTGACCTGTGCGGCATACGCTTCAGCACACGCTCGATTGGCCTTTGCAGTACGCAGGCCTTCATTGACACGAACATTCAGGCCCTCTGCCACTTCGGTATATTCATCATCGTCAGCACGGACAAACCAGTCGGTTCGACTGCGCGCCTCCATGCCCAGTACGCCATTGATGGGTGGCTGAATCAGATTTGTAGTGAGCTGGGGAATCCCGCGTTCCTGCAGTTGCCTGATCAGTTCAGGAGGCAGTTGTTTGCCATCGTAGTATTGGTGGCATCGCGCAGTTTCATCCCGCCACGAAGGCTGGTGATCAATCTCGATCAGGATTTTATGCAAACGCCTGGCGTGGGAAGAAACGCTCACATAGACCTCCAATCGCTAACGGGTCTATTGCTGGATGACGCAGGGACTGGCTTGGTGGTCATGACGTCCGTCAGCATCATGATCAGGTAACGCATGGCATCCATTAGATGGTCATCCTCTTTAACGACTTTTCCGGTGTTCTCGTCGCGCCGGTACAGTCCAAATTCATAACTCAGGTAGCTCAGGGTGCTGAAGATTTTCAGCCGACCTGTAATCAGGCGTTCCATTACCGCGACAATACCGGCCTCAACGGCATTGTCTGCCAGCACCAAATCGAGGCCGTTATCAACGTAATCATCGAACAGGCGCTCACCGTCTTTTTGCGAACGCCCTCTTGAGGCAGGGTCAATCGTGCCTTTAATCCAGCTACCGCGCCCCTTGATTGCCGCAGAGTGCTCGGTCGCGCTGGATTGCCCCATGTAATGTTCGGAGTAGAGATAGACGATGTCATTCTCTCTATCCCAGGCTCCCCAGATTCCGGCCGTCTTGTTCCAGCCGACATCCAACCCGAAAGCCTTGGGCCAATAAGCCGGAATCATGAAGGGCTTCACTTTGATCTCTTCAGTATCCATTGGATAAACAGCACCAGCACCCAGCGACGGTATGCCGTGCTTCCGCGCCTTGAGCTGATGAGGTCTCAGCTTCAGGGTTTTGGCCAGCTTTTCTTTTTGCTCTTCTGTCAGGTGGGGCGCATGATCCCAGCCCGCCTGCACTTTGTAGCGAGGCTCGGAGTCATCGTTGATATCCTGATTCTTACAAGACGACAAAAACGACTTAACAAGCTCAGTCAGGCCAGACAGCGGCGTAAACGTCAGGATGAAAATGCCGCCGGTTGTCATCAGTCGAACCAGGGCTTCTTCGTAAACCTCATAAGGACACTCTTCATCCATCCATATGAAATCTTCTTCCGTACCTTGAAAGATTTTTCGGCCCTGCTCATACGTCCTCAGCTTGAGCGTTGACCATTCACCGGTTGGCTCATGCTTGACCAGAATCTCTTCGTAGGCTTTTGGCACGCCAGATTTTGGCGTTGGCTTGCCCAACAAGCGCCGAGGAATCAGCCCGGTCCCCCACTTGTCAGTACCGTACTCACCACCACACAGCTTTTTCTGAATGATGTCTCGAGTCGTTGCACTGGTATCACCCGCAGCCATTGCAGAGATGGCACTGTTAAACTTCTTTCCCTCCCACCAGTCGGGATAGTTGCCGGTCAGGTGGTACGTCAACTCAACCCCACCGGCCTCTGTTTTTCCGACTCGGTTACCCGCCATAAACAGGCGTTCAATTTTGGTTAACCCTGCCCGGAAGAATTCAACATGCTTGGGATACATGGCCCGACGCAGTGGGCCTTCATCCGGGAACAGGCCATTGATTCGATTGAACTTCAGTCGCCTGCTCTTTTCTTGCAGAAGCTGATATAGCTCCAGCCTCTCGTCGCGAGACAGGTTAGATACGTCCATTATCAGTCGTCTTTGGCATCCACCGCGCCAGCCAATCGCTCGATCCGACGGTCAAGTTCAGAATCCGTCAGGTCTTCACCTGGCATCTTCTGCTCTTCCTTTTCATCCAACCCATACGACAAGCGCTGAATTTTCACGACACGCTCAAAAGACTGTGTGGCCGCATTCACCACCTTACCGACGTATTCAAGAGGCACATCAACCTCGACAGTGGCGTCCTGAATCTGAACAGTGATTCTTTCCTTGGCCACCTGCTCTTCCAGTCGAGTCAGCAAATTGTCAATCGCAGTTTCAAAACGACCACCGAGAGCACGATGGTTCAGCACCACCTGGCTGGCTTCAGAAGCTACAGCTTCGACGACCTTCTCGTCGTCAACTTCGCCAGTATCTGGGTCTGGCTTGATCGCGTCCTTGGTTGCCTCTGCAATCTTGCGCCGCGTCAGCTTCTGAACAGACTGCGTCAGGTCTTTCTTCCATCCGCCCTTCTTGGCCCAGTTGCGCACCGTAGTTTCGGTAACACCGAACTCAGCCGCCAACTCTACATTGGTGAATGTGCCCAGACGGTACTTGGCCTCGCAGAGCTTACGAGCCGCTTCACGCTCTGCCTTACCCATCTGAAAGCTCGCTGGACGGAATGGATGGGACCTTTTGGCTCACATCACCATGAACCCGCGCAGAACCAGGCAGATCAAGTGAATCAATGGCACCGCGCAGCATGCTGGCACCTTTTGCAATGCGCTCCTCGTCATCGCTGATTAATGCTCGACGTCGCAGATCACGCTCGATCTCATCAACAGAACTACGGTGGTCGCGCTGCTTGGCCTTGCCAGTAACCAGTGCGGCCATCTCAATGATTTTGTATGCGGCACTGGCATAACGGGCGACCTTCCCCGCATACGGGTCGTCTTTGGGCGTTGGCGTCAGTGCAGTTACCCAGGAAGCGGCGTGCGACAGCAGGACAAATGCAGCGCCAATTTGCCCCACCAGTGGCAGCGTATTCCACGCAGCAGCAATGCCGATTACCGATGCGATATCAGCCTCTCCAGTCATTGCCAGTGCAGGCCCTGCAAGCAAAGCTGCTGACAGGCCAATGCCTACGATAAGAATCTTTTTCATCGTGATTACCTCTAATCAATCAGTTCAAAATGTGGCATGTCATGCAGTGTGGAATCGGCGTTGTTACCGTCGCCGTCCCAGTCCCCACCCCAACGGACAGTGACACCCTCTTCTGCAGCTGCCGCCATGATGAGTCCAGCCAGCACAGCAAAGCGCTGATGGTCATTCCAGACGTTGATACCGTTCACTACAGCCGGATACGGAAGCAGATCCATGGCCTCGCTGGGCGTCTTGTTGTGCTTACCCTTAAAGCGAATGCCATCAATCTGGCTCATACCATCGTCATAAAGCTCTTTCTGGCGCAGAAGACTGCGATGCCCCTCGGTCACCGAGAAATCCATCACGCCATACCCCAGCGCCCGCCTGGCAACGGCCTGAAGCCGGGTGTCGCACGTCATCAGGTTTGACGCCGAACGTCTGCCGAAGGAATAACCCATAGATATCTCCAGGCATAAAAAAACCGGCTCAAGGCCGGTTCAGTGAAAGATGATTTTTATCAGGTGCGCTCCAGCACCCATTTAACACCACGCCAGAAACGCGAGGTCTCAGAGGCGTAATACACATGCCCGCCAAGACGGACAGCGGCAAACATTATTGAAGCTTTCCATGCAGGCACACTGGCCTGACGCAGTAAGTAATAGAAAATCACGTCATGAAGAACTCGTCTGGTGCGGTACTCGTAACCCGCATCATGCAGCAAAGATGCTATACGAAATTCGAAATCCATCGGCTTGCCTATTAACCACTGAGCAAAGCCTGGTATTGAGGCTCCGTCCCATTCAAAACCGAATTCTAATCGAACCGTTACTGACTGGCCGCTCACAACAAAGCGCAATTCGATATCGTTTCCGATATAAATCAGCCGATCACCGTGCTGCTGGATCGCATCGAATAAATACGACACATCATGCGCTTCATCGATTGAATACGATGAATAATTCAAGCCGTTGATTTTCATGACTGCCCCGCAAATTGACCAGCGACTGCTTCGCGCGCCTGAAGCATTGTGAAACCAAAGGGAATCCCAATTACCGCTTTATCGGCAATAAATTGGTTATCGGCTTCGGATTCGTACATCATGCACCACAATCGCCAATGCGGAGTATTGTGCAGAATCCGCCAGATCCAAGCTTCACCAATAATTACGAAGTTTCCACCCGCATTTAAAACGGGGCCAATAATACCCAGCCAATTTAAAATACTGGCGTGAATATCCGGCTCGTCTGAATCATCCAAAACATGATCATTGGACAAATATACAACAGGCCCAGATTCTGCCAGAACGTCAGCGGGAGGAACCATAACGTATAGCCGCGATGGATCACCCAGACGATTACCACGAATATGTGCCGGTAAATTATCGCGCCAAGACCCAAGAACACCTGTTGCGTTCGCAGATATCATGCAGCGTTGAGTCATGACGCAGTCCTCAAAATTTCACGAATAGAAAAGTTTGAAATCCTGATCTTGGCAACTGTATTCGCAGCTACCCGGACTTGAATTCGCCCATCACCTAGACCGTTACCAACAACCTCCACAATTCTCCGGCCCTCGCTTGGATTTGCAACTTCGTTGGTTTGTCCATCAGCGTTGTGATTGATACGTATGCTCCCATCAGTTGAAATTACGTCATATTCAACAAGATACGTCTTGAATTTTGATATCAATCCCAGCGGACTATGAATAACAACTGATTCAACTCCTGCGCCGATGGTATCGATATATATAACCCCATCAATTGCGCTGTAAGTGCTGTATGAACCAAACACCCAATCCCCAAAATCCAACAACTCCGGCCCATACCAGTCATTACCAGTTTTCTCGTATCGAACAGAATCCAGTGGTAGCAAATTGACAGCCATTAAATGTGATACCGCACCGGGATTTCCTGCAGAACGATTTGGAATTATACCGTCAGTGGGGATTTTCTGATTAATCGGAAAATCAACAATAAAATCACCAGTGTTACGATCACCACCCGACCAAGCCTTGATATCTGATATGATTCCAGACATGAATGTTGATCCAAACCGACGACCAATTAAATTGAAAACAAAATCATCAGTCGAACATTGCGTGCTATATGCCACACCGCTCGCAGTTGAAATATACAGTACATTATCCAGCCTGCGAAATATAAACGTATCCAATATCCATACCGGAACTGACTGTGTTGCCTGGTATATATTCCCGTTTATCTTAATTCTTGGTTGATTTACTGGATTAAGATCACAGTAATTATCGAGATTCAACTCACTACCTAGAAATGGTGCATACGGCGTTCCGACAGTACTGGCTTTAAACTCGATCTCAAAATCACCGCTTACTACAACCGAAGAGCTTAACTCGTAATACTGGGCCGCACTCGCATCCGGACGTGTAAAATACCGACTAACAGCCTGCGCTAATACCTGCCTTTGAGGCAGTATCGGCGGCCTGATCTGGCTACGCACCTGTGGGCGTATCATCCCGGATACACCCTTACCGTAAATTCGGCAGAGACATTGCTGGGCGTGAACTTCAGAAAGCTGGTTCCAGGAACCTCCAGATTCACTACGTCACCGACTGCCAGAGTACCGTCAACATCCGCGCCCAGAGTTTTGAACTCGGTGCCGTGCTTCTTTTTCTGTGTGATGGTCAGCACCTGATTGGCATCAGACGAACAATCAAACTCAACAGCAAGAAGGGGTTCGCCGTGTTCAATCGCCACCTCAACAGTGCCGGTTCCTGTCTTTTTGTAGATTTTCACTTGGACTGCTCCCGCAAGATTTTGAGCTGCTGGAGCTTGTACCAGACGTTGACCACGACGTTAACCAGCAGGCCAACAAGGCCAATGGCCAAGCCCCCCACCACACCGACGAACGACCACTCAGGCGGAGTCAGTCCGTAAACAATCTCCTTTGCAGCCGCAGCGCCGGACACCACCGCAGCGCCAGACCCCCCATAAGTTGCAGCATGGGCACTGCCAATAACGGCATGCCCAAACCCTTCAACGCTGTTCGCCACCGGCTTCCTCCAGGCAACAAAAAAGCCCGATGGATTTCTCCGTCGGGCTTTAGGTGTAATTTCGTCAGTTTGGGAAAATTCTGCCTTTTCGGGCCACCGCCGTCAAGAGGCTTTGCGGTTTGATAGTGCCTGATAAGCGTCCCGGATTTCAGACTTACGCGCTCTCAGGTTTTTCGCCATCATTGTTGACGCCCGAAGATGCTCGATTGTCCCACTCATCCAGGGCGATTCTGTTGTCTGGCTCAAGCCAATCAGCCTGGTCATGTCTTTCTCGATGCAGCCCAGATGGTGCAGAACATGGAAGGTATCGTGGCAATCTTGCTCTGACAGCGACACAAAACCTTCAGGCACTGGCTCTGAACGGGGAAGATACTCACCTTCCAGCGGTCTCGAAGCAACAAAGCCACACACCTCTGCCGCTTGTTCAGCCGGAATATCGGATGCCCGGAATACGCCAAATTCTTTATGAACTTCGTGCCATAAGCGGCTTATCACGCTGCGGCGCTCTGGCTCTGGGAAACCGCTGGCGCGACCGTGGATGGTTTGGCGGATGATGTCGGTGTGACCAGTCGCATGATCTGGAACGGAAAGGCCATCAAGCACATCCAAGACCCAGCGCCGAAACTCTTTGGCTACCTTGGTACGGGAGAGCATGGCCAGCAGGTGAACACCTCGAAGGGAGAATATGCGCACCTGCTGCTTTCCTCCATTGGTGCCAAGCTCAATTAAAGCGGTCATGCTGTCAGTGAACTCGTCTGAGTTGCGGTCAAATACCTGCTGAACCTTGTATGGGTTTGCATAACCAAGGGCTACCCCAATTTGAGGCAGCCTTAACCAAGGCTGGTTGTTGCGATCAATAATATCGAATTGGGTGTTATGAAAAGAAAGAGAGTGCATCGTCAGAATCTCGTGATTAAGCCTTAGATCCCGCCACATGTCGCCAAACATGGAGAGCGGAGCTGTGCAGGTTGGCGAACCGGATCACGAGACCGGCCAGCCCAAAGGCTGCCCACACAGCCCGCCCACAACCTGGGCGCACTAATGCACAGACACAAAAAAACCGCAGAGATGCGGTCATGTCTCTCGTGAATATTCAGGTCGCCAAACCTGGCGCTGGATTTTGCCAGTGCCTTTTCAGTATTATCCAAGAAAACTTTTGCTGTCAATCAAATTGGATATGGATGTTATGAAGGCTGCACTTTTCTCTTTGTTGCTACTCTTGTCTGCACAGTCTTTCGCCATAAATCCATTTGGACTATTTGGCCCGGATAATTTTGATGATTGCGTGCTCGAAAAACTCAAAGGCCAAGCGAGCAGCCCCCAAGTAACGCGGATCGCCAGACAAGCCTGTGACAGACTGTTTCCGCAGGAAAGAGTATTAAGCGAAAGACTGGAATCCTGGAGCTGGAGCCTAAATGATTATGGGATTCTAACAATCAACGCCACTCCTCCAAGTAAATACACAATCACATCCTTGGAAATCCATCTGGAAAAGAAGCAGTGTGGTCACAAGTACGAGAATTTGATTGACGCCTTAAAAGACCGAGACACCGTAAAGGTAGCCTTTGAGGAAGGCTCAAGCGTAGCGACAAAGAAAATCCGACAAGATCCCGACCAATACAAGTGCGCCATAGTCGGCACAGTAAGAGCTAAAAGGAAGTACAATTAAAGAATTCTTGGTTTCTATGCACGTTGTCGGGATATGTATAAAAAAGTCGGTTTTCTGTACAGGTGACCCATGGAAGACACTTTCATAACAATACTTAGCGTGATATCCGGCTGCTACGCTCTGGCCTTTGTCACCATCTTTATGTCAGGTGTGGTGCCGCAAAAATGGCAAAACGCTCAAGGCTTGCACATTGCTGCCCTGTCAATGCCTCTCGCCTTTTTCGCAGTTTCTCTTCTTGCAGCCATGCCGGGCTTAATCATTCTCCTCATCATTATTGCCGCAACCACCAAGGGCTGATTTCAGCCCAGTTTTTCCAGTGCTGGCTGAATCCTTTCGATGATTTGCTGTTTTCTCAGTTTCAGTAGATCAATCCTGCGCCTTTTCTCTTCAGCAGAAAGCTGACCACGCTCCACCTGGCGAATCTGAGCATTAATCTTTGATAACTGGCGCTGTGCCCGATTCAAGCGCTTGCGCAAACGCAGCAACTCCTTATTGTCTTTGGTCGTCTCGGCAGCTTTGGCTAATTCTCCGTATTCCTTGTATTGCCTAATGTCGGCCTGTAGTCGTGCAGACTCACGCAGCGCTTCATAGAACAATGTCTGGTATTTGCCGGGATTAGGGGCGTTCAGATCCCGATAGAACCGGCGTACTGGCTGATACTCATACCAGTGGCTGGCGGGTCTTTCTTCGCCTGAAATGGCACGAACACCAACATCCGCCAAACCAGCAACCCATGTTCCTATTTGGCCGAAGTACCCGCCAATCAGGTAGTCAATCTGCACTGGGGATAAAGCCAACTTGCTATCTGCTCCGAAGACGGCTTCTGTTACCACTCCAGCACCTTTGGCAGGATAGCTCGTGTCACTGCGAGTTCTGTTGGATGGGCTTAATCGCTCCATTCCCATGGTCTCAATATCTCGCCCCGTGAACGAATCCCGGTTCGCGTAAACATCAAGTGCGGGCTGTGCTATCTGAGGAATCGGGCTGAAGCTGAACGTGTTCGTCAGCATGAAACCCAGCCGCTCGGCAAACAACTCACCGGTTGCCTTGTCATCAACGGCCTGCTCAATCAGTCGTTCTGCCATGGTAGCGATGGCACCAACCTCAAACGGCTTGGGTATTGGAAATAGATTATCGCCAACTCGAACCCACCAATAGGTGTCTTTCATCCAGTCCGGTGCCTTCTGGAACTCTTCGTCATCCTTGTTATGCAAGTAAAGGGCGATGGACGCCACAGACAAAGCCCCTACCACCGTCATAAATCGTGCAGCCGCTTGCTTCTCATCGCCGGTTGCTTCACCACGGCCCAGCATATTCCACACAACCTTGCTGGTTGGCTTGACGCCAGACCGGTACAGCTTGTCCAAGCCCTGAATGCGTGCATTGAGAAATGGCACGGTGTCGATCAGGAAGCGGATTGCAGGCCATGCCCCCATGCCGCTAAAGTCCATCAAGTCACGCGCCTGAAACGCCGCATACAACTTTCCCTTTCCAGCCTCTTCAGCCTGTTTGAACGCCGCCATACGGTTAGCGTTCTCTGCACTATTCTGAACGTCTTGCCAGCGCATCCAGCCAGCATTGAGCAAGCCCATCATGCCTTTCCGGGTAGACAGCACCTTGGCGCGACGAAGCTCCCCATCAATGCTGTACTTGATCTCATCTGCATTTTCACCAAACACATGACCGAAGGAGAAGGCACCGCCAGAGGCCAGTAGTCGAGCACGTTCAAAACTGCCACGATCCAGCACGCCAAAGTGCTTGAACCCTTGGACCAAGTTGCTTGCCGGGTTCTTCTTCAGGTCTGTTGTTGCAATGGCGCTCAGCGAATCGCGCATCAAGTTTGCGATGACAAACTGCGGGGTACTGGTGGTTAGGTTCGTAAACGTCCGCTTGAATGACCGCATGATTTTCATGGCGGTGCCGTTCATACCGGTATGACTCAAGCTCATCAAGGACTGGTAAACGAATGGATCACCAATGCTGTACCACTGTTTGCGACCATCCTGGAGTACATAGGTGCTGGCATCATCTTTTGCTGCCTGAGTGGAACTTACAGGCTCAGCAATGCCAAGCTGTTCAGCATTACTGAGTGCCTGCTGGGCAGCGATGTTTTTCAGGCTGGCATCCAACAGGTGATGGAAGTTCATGATGGTATTTTGAAGTAAATCCTTAATCTTCTGGTCGCCACCCTTGAGCTTCTTGTATGCCTCCTGGCGAGACAGCCCAGCAACCCGGCGAGGCCCGGTTGTCTTGTTCTGACCCTCCTCCATGACGCGGTAGAATGGGACGTAAAACTCATTCATCCAGAGTTCTTTCTGATCAGTGGTCATATAATCAAGTTGCTGATCGAAGTCTTCCAGATTGCTACCCAGCAGCTCTTTCAGCTCAACAAGTGCTGCCTGTTCTTTTTCGGCATATTCTTGTTGTTTATCAGCATCATCGGCCAGCTTTTGTGCCCGGCGCAGGCGCTTCACTTTGTCGGCAAGCTGCTTACCAAACCCGCTATCAGAAGCTATGGCCAGAATGGCATCGTCTTCATCCATGGCCTTTTTTAGCAAGCCAGCCTTGTCGGCAATGCTTAATACGTCATCCCGATGTTGCTGAAACTCTTTAAACACCTGCTGATACACGTCATTACGATTACGGCCGTCTGGCAGCTTGCCTTCGTTCAATGTGCGAAGTGCGTCAATATCCTCATCAGTAAAAAGATTCTCTCTGCCTTGCTCCCTTAGCTTGGCAGCACGATTGCCAGCGATCCAGCCAAAAAACTTTTCAACCTCGGCCGTGGAGCCAAGCTTGTGAAGCGAGAAGACCAGCCCTTGAGTGTCTTTCCGGATATCGATCACACCCTCCTTGTCGAGAGTGATTCGCCCAGCATTCATAAGGCCGGATACAGCACCCGATGCTGCACTGGCCATGCGCGCCTTCACCCACGAAGATCGAGTGATGTTGGCTTCAGTCGTGACTTCTCCATCCAACAGTCGCTTATCCATTTCAAGCAATCCAGAAAAGCGGTCAACCATGCCTTGGCGCAGCTTCAGCGCCAGCCGATCCATAACCTTGCGAACTTGAGCAGCAACTGATTCCCGAATTGTTTCTGAGCCAAATTTGTCCATGGCTTCACGCTGGGCGTCAGTCAGGGATGTGTCGGCTTTGAGGGCGTCTGACAGGCGGGCAAGCACGGAAGCATTGCCGCTATCGAACTTGCCAGAATTGTTTATCGACTTGACTTGGGATGATTTTGGAACCACGTAAGCCGTACCATCGACCTCGACAAACGGATTATCAGGGCTTGCCATGGGGGCTATTAAGCCATCATAACCGTTCTCATCCAGCCACTGGGCAATATCACTTTGCCCGTACTGAAGCACCACCATCAACTCTGGGTCAGACACTTCATCGCCCGGCTCGCGGTCTGCATCTGGCACAATGTCATCAATGAGCTGAATGCGCGCTGTCATGTCACGAAGATCCAGAGGATTGGACATTGAGATGTAGCCGGATATCAGCGTGTCGCCATACTCGGACGCACTACTCTGCGAGTCAGTGGTGTAAACCATGTCGGTGCTGAACACCGTAAACGCGCCTTCGGTACCGTGATAGATCCGCTTGGGCCTGCCTTCGCCATCAACGACTACGGAATCACCGAACCACGACCAAAAATTCCTGACACCCTCTTCGGTTGAGTGGATCGGCTCGCCATCACTATTTCTGGCCGGGCGCTTCCTGCCATCAATCGTCACCGAATCGGGCGCACTATCTTTTCTATAAAGATCTTGGTCACTGGTTGCGCGCACCACAGAAGTAAAACCCTGACCGGCCAGTACCGGATCAGGAGTGGTATCACTCTTCGGTTTCAGCGCCGCCCTTCCTTTCTGAATCAACACCAGCACGTCGGTCTCTGACCAAGGCACCGAAGGTATCAGGCGACGTAATGCAGCCTTGAGAGCACCAACCACGCGCTGCACCAGGCTTGGCTTCTTGCCGGTTTCTGACAAATGGGCCACATATTCCAACACGGCGTTTCGGCGGTCACTATCCACCGAGTAATCAAATCCATAACGGCCAACCATATTGTCAATTGGCCGGCGACCAATGGACCGGTAAATATCGTCCAGCACACTGAAGAAATCACGCCCACCCTGGGCCTCGCGTTCTTTCAGGTATGCAATCACGCCCTTGTGTCCAACCACCTCATGAGTTGCGGTCATCACTGCTGATATGGCATCAGGAATCCTGTCAGCGATGACATAGGCCTTCGCATTACCCTGATCAAAGATACCTTCAAGATCACCTGCATCGGACAGCTTGTACCGAGTACGAATACTCAGTGGCAGATCGTCGAAGCGTGGCACTACGGTTACATTGTCAGCAACCAGCTTGTCGGCATCCCTGATCCACTTTTCCACTTGGCCCTTATGCAACAAAGCCGCCTCAGTGGGCGGCTTCGTTTGCTGTTTCAGCTTGGCAGCTTCGCGTATTCGGTCTGCGAGACTGGCCAAAACCTCACCATCACCTTTTGCCGCATCAAGAAATGCCTGACGGTCATCAGCAGTCTCAAACTGGAACCCCGGTATCGCCCCATTCTTGCTGAACTTTGAGTAATAGCCGTTGTGCTGCTTGGCAATCTTCTCCAACGCCTTGTACTCATCGTAATCCAGCTTCTCTTTCAAGCTGGCCACGTACAAGTCAATCCCCTTCTTGGCATGACGGGTTTCGGCCAGTTTGAAAACCGCATTGGATGATTCGCCGTTTTCTTTGGGCAGTGTGGTAGGTTTCGCTTTCGGCTTGGCTTCAGGGCGACCAGGCAGCTCCGAATGCTCTATCCGATTGAAAAACTCTTTGACGGTATCGGCAGAGCTGTAGTTTCGATCCAGCTGCTGAATGCCGCTGGCCGCGTCCTTGTCGGTCTGCTTGTCAATAACAACGATACGAGCCGCAACCTTGGTTCCAGCCCGCTCAAAAGTAACTGAAGGCAGCTTAATGCTGGCCCTCAAGTACAAATCCGGCGCAACTGGCTTACCTTTTGAATCCTGACCATAAAACCAGTTGTCAAACTTCTTATCAGCAGCAGGTCCAGTCGGAATTAATGCAACAATGCGACCGCCGTCGTTAAGGTGCTTCGCTGCCTTCTCAAGATGCTTAATCGCTGTTGATCCGCCGCGGCCAAAGGGCGGATTCATCACGACGGCATCGACCTTATTGCCACCGACATCCAGATTTTCAAACGTACCAGTGACAAGGCGCGAGTCTCCAGTAACCATCTTCAGGCGACTGGCCAGTTCAGATTCAGGCTCTACTACGATGCGATTGGCATTATCGGGCAACCACCGTGCAATGGCGCCATGACCTGCCGATGGCTCCATGGCCTTATCACCGGAGCGAATATCTGCCCACTCAACCATCTTGAGTCCAAGTGGTTCCGGCGTTGGAAAGTAGTCGATTCCCTCCATGCTCTTGGTCTTGCTGTTGCGCTTGAGCTGACCGTAGTACATAGTCATGGCCCGATCCCATTCAGTCAGCGCAGCATTGGCCTGCTTGTCTTTTTCCTTTCCGCCAGTGCCTTCGCCGTCATGTCCCGGTGGGTAGGTGTCCGAGTCTTCAAATCCATTAATAAATGCGTCCATCAAAGATCTGGCTTGCTCACCAATTGCAAGGTTCTCAGCAGTGCTTGACCGCTGTGCAATGGTGCTTGCAAAAGCCCAGCGTTCCCAGTTGGTACCGGTGTTCAGATACCGGAACATGGCATTACTGGCCTGACCAACCCTGAATATACGTCCCTCTTGCTGAATCGCCGTGGTTGGCTTTGTAGGAAGACCAAGGTTGATCAAAACCCGCTGGCTTTTCCCTGTGGTGTCATGAAGGCTGACACCCTCCTTCATCGCGTCTGACTGGCCAATAATCAGGTTGTAACCAGCATCGTCGTCATTAAATTTTGCCGCATTATCACGACGCTGCTTCTTGGGCACATCCCCGTTAAACAGCAGTGCATCAGGAAAGGCCTTGGTTAGCTCGTTGATTGGCGATCCTGCTAGCCAAATCGGAGATTCAATGACTGACTGGAACTCATCGTTAAATGCGTCAACTGCAGCATTGTAAGCTGCCCCCTCTTCCGTGAAGGCCGAATCACCAGCAGCCTTTTCAAACCGGAATGGATTGAAGCCACCGCCGCGCTTGAAGTCATGAAACACCACCACTTTGCGACCAAGCTCGATGTGCTTCTTGATGATTGGAATGGATTCCTTGGCCTTAATGGCTTCAAGCAAGTACCGGCGCGTCAGGTGGTCAAATCGCTTGCGGACAATTGCGGCCAGATCCCTGTAACCATAGGAGTTCTCATTGTCACTCGACGACCGCTCTCCTATCCACTGCATGGCTCTGTCAATCTCGGTGCCAATTGCGCTCTCGGTCAAGACGAACTTACGATCATAGTCGTGCGTAACATCCAACATACGACCGGACAGAACGCCCTGCTGCTTGAGCCATGTGTTGAACTGGCGCTGCATAATGCCACGATCAACATCAGCTTCTGGCTCTGTCAGCTTGTGGTATCGAATGCGGTACCCAAAGTGTTCAACCATGAACTTGGCAAAACCACTCTGGTTGCTGTTGCCAATTTTTCCGTCTTCCGGATAACTGAACAGATAGCCTTCTGCGTAATCAATTGTTTTCTCGTAAGCGAATGGTGTTGCAGAAAGGAATAGGGTTCGAGTCCGAGTCGCGCCCTGGGAATCTTCAATGTCCTTGCGCACCTGCTCTCTCTTGTCCCTCAAGAAGTCATCAAGCTTGTTCTTTCGATAACTCAGTTTTTTCAGCTCATCATCCAGCTCACCACGCATAGCATCACGAGTATCATCCAAAAACATCAATGCATTGTTGCTCTTGATGCTCTCCTTGATGCTCTTTTGCTCATCCAGCTCTTTGCGGTACAGGGATTCAAATCGAGGGTAATACCCATTGGGGTGCTTCGTGATGGCTCGAAGTTTTTTCAGAGGAAGGGTGACTTTGCCGTCCTTGGATTGCATGAAGTAGTGAGACTCGTCCCCCACAACCAAATCCCAATTCCGCTGAACAACGGCATCGTTCTGGCCGAAGTTGGCGTAGGTAGTAACGACAATGCCAGATCCAGCATCCGTGACGCCAGAGAGTTGGGTGATGTTCAACCCAAGGTTTCGGCCAAATGAAACCCAGTCACTCGCAATCTTATCGGTTGGAACCAGAATGACGGTACTGGTCTTCCCTTCTCGGGCAAATCGCTTAACGACCCCTAGGCCAGTAGCCGTCTTGCCTGTGCCGGTTCCATTGGTAAATAGGACACCGTAGCCATCAGCCTTTGAAAAACGCTCTTCAGCAAAGAGCACATCGTCTTGCTGCCCTTCGAGCAAGAATGGCAGTGTCTTGGCGATATTATCCCTGTCCTTCACCTGAACAGGGACACTATCAGCTGCTTGCTGCAGCTTTCGCTTTTCCTCTAAACCTGGTCGGCTTGTAGCAGCCTTGTTAGTTGCTTCTGCTGTTGCTGGCTCAAGGGCCTGTCCTGAGATACCAGAATCACCGCTTCCGCTATTGAGTTCACTTCCGGCAGCGCTTGCCTCAACTCTGGATGACTCTGCAGGTATGAAGATATTGCCCTGCGTTCCAGCAGCAGGGGTTTGGCGTCCAGATACGCGCTCGCCACTGTCGTCCCGACCTCCTTGCTGAGCTGGTGATACTCCTGATCCTCCAGTTCCGCCATCTCCATCATGTCCATTTTGAACGCTTTCTTGGCCCACTCCGTCTCTAGCGTTTGACTGCTCGCTATCTCGTTCCAAATTGGCGCTGCTACGCTGGTTATGCTCATTGCTCGCTTCCTTCTCACTTAGAATCTTGTCGATACTGGCTGAGTCTACGGTCGCGGCATCGTCCATTCCATCAAAGCTTGCCGCCCTTGGGTCGTACTTCACGCCCATATACCAGCTTTTCAGATACGGTTTAACCACATCACCCAGGTCTGCCGTCATTGCCTTGGCATAGGCCGCAAAAGTACGGGCACCTTTCTCAATGTGGTAACCGGCAAGAGTGATACCGGCCTGCATGATTTCAGGATCAATACCACTGTTTAGCTGGCCCAGCTTCTTGCGCAGAAGCTCACGCGCTTTGGCTGCAGCATCTTCAGTAAAGACAGTGTTCTCACTGACGCTGACGCCAGGGGATGGTTTGGTTTCAGCACGCAACTTGCTATCAACAGGCTTATCAGTATCCGGCCCGGCCAGCCAATCCTTAAACTGGCCCATGGTCATGGTGGTCACCGGCCCGACCTTCCAGCCCTTTTCGTAATTGGACTTGTACCCATTCACCGCCTGGGCGCGATTACGGAAACCAAGCATCACCTTATGCTCGTCAAACGTGCCGTCAGCGTTCACTTGGTCAATGACGAACACCTTTTGACTCTCAGGCTCCTTGCCGACAAACACATCGATGTGCTCACCATCAGCACCAGTTGTCTTTTTGATGTAGCCATAGTGGTGCTTCATCTCGACTGACCACTCATGCCCATCAGGATCGGTACCGGAGCGATTCGAGCCGCGAGGGTTTTCAATCGTTACATCAAGTCCCTGAATCTTCGTATGGCCTTTCTTGTAGTTGCCTGCCTCAATCTGGGCCTGTGTTGGCTCTGGTGTTGTGTTTTCAGGGGAGGTTGCCGCCTCTTGTGCTGCCGCTTCAACCTCTTTTTCCATATTTGCATTAAGGTCTACAAGGCTGCCCTTGCTGCTGGATATTGCGGTACTTATTTTTTCCGGGGGTACACCAGCCGTGATTGCATCAGAAATTGTCGTAGAGCTGGCAACCGCAGAGTCACCCTTCCATTGCAGCACAAACCCACCTTTCACTTCAGCAACCTCGTAACCGGGGTTTTTGCGAAGCAGGGCTTTTGCTGCGCCGCGTGTCTTGAATGGATTTCCTCTACGGTTGCGAATGGGCGGGCGTCCTTCGCTATCTACGGAGCTGGTCTCCAAACCTTCGGAGCTAATATTCGGAGCTTCAGAACGAGAAACCCCAGCATTTGCCGGGGTCTCTTGGGTTGATTCTGCTTGTTGTTGTGCAGGGCCTGGTGGTGAATCCAATAAGCTGGTCTGCCCCCTTGCTTCCGCCTGATCTGCTGGCAAGTCAGAGCCAGCCAATACGAAGGAGTCAGGCGATTCCGGCTCTACTGACTCTCGTCCTTCTCGTTCATTGAGCTGGTCAAGGTCGGACTGGTCGTAGCTTGAGAGGACTGGCTCGCCTGCTGACTCTTGCGTCCAGGCGGGTTCTTCTTCCACCGCTCCACTTGCTGTAAGGCTTTCAATACTTGTGGGTGTAATTTCTTTGCCATTACTCGCTTCCTCAGTGAGTTGATCCAATATAATGTTCAGCGCCAGTACGTCGTCACCCTTGGCCTGGGCGACTTGTGTAACGACCTCTTCTGGCACCCCTGCTTCCAGAGCATCCTGAATGGTTTGCGCGGTCTCGCGGCCATAGCCATCAATACCATCAACAGCAAATGACTCGTCTGTGATTTCGTCAATCACTCGCGTCACGGGCTTTCGATTCTGAACAATTGATGCTGCTGACTCCGGTCGCGCTTCAACAAAACCGGCCTCAACCGGGTTCAGCTCTCCGCGAATCACCTGCCGGAACTTATTCCTCTCAGATCGCTGCTGCTTTGCAAATCCAACCTCTTGTCGGCGCTCTTCTTTCAGGACTTCAAACATGCCCTCGATTGCACGGCGCTCTGGTGCAAGAAGTTTCTCACCAGCCAGCGCTTTTGTGACCGCTCGCTTGAAGCCATTGGTTCCAGCCCGTTTGTACTCATCATCAAGCCCAACATACCAGGGAGGATTTTCAGACGGAGCCCTGTTTCCTTCGGTGGTCACCGCGCCCATGCTTCCGCCGTTGAAAACCAGCTGTTCAGCCATGCCTTTCAGCTGACCACGATAGTCATCGCGAAGAAGTCGAGGATCTTTGAAATTTTCTGGCAGCTTGTGGTCGCGAATCCTGTCAGTGACCCGACCAGCCAGCTCGGATGTTCGATCTTGGAATTCCGGCCTGTAGTCAATGCCAGCATCATCCATTATCTGGAGCGCAGGCTGCTCGGGAGTAGGAATGTCAACTCGCTCGTATGGGATGCCACCATCCTGCTGCTCTGGCGCATTCTGCTGAGCCCCGGCGGATTCGGCGGTATATGGTACGGAATCAGGGGACTGATCAAAGTCGCCACGCTGCTCTACAAGTGCAGACACTCGCTGTGGCGGAATATAAGGAATGCCATCGCGGTGAATCTGGCCCTCTACTGTTTCTCCGCTTTGCTCTGGAGCAGGCTTTTCAAACTGACTCTTGTCGAAGTATTCGCCCTCCAGCAGATCCCCCTCAAGATTCGATGCGTTGGCTTTCAGCGAATCCGACGAGGCATTGATGATCGAGTCATAGCGATCCATTGCGCTGAACAGAATACTGTCAGCTCGCTCTTGCTTACCGCGATTCGCCCACCGCCGGGACATTTCAATTTGCTGCTTGATTGCTCGAAGAGCAATAGCTTCTTCTTCAAAGCCCTCCTTCTCAGCAATCCAGATATCGTCGTCAATGCCGCGATGCTTGCCCCGCCGCTTTTCAGCTGGCCCGGAATCCGGCGAAGCATCCTGCTCTGGCTGGTCGGCCTGGACTTGTTCCTTGATGTACTCAGAGGAGTCAAACGACTGCGCCTCTCTGGCCTCGCCCTTGCTGATTGCACCTGCAACACCGCCCAGCGTGCCACCCAGCACCGCCTCATTCGCTGCAGCAGCTTTAACACCCTCCATTGGATCACGATCAATGCCCTGATCTGCCACTGCCGTGTTTACCGCGTACTGCTCCATGCCGCCCTGAACAGCCTCTGTGCCGCCTTGCGCCAGCGCCTGTTTGCCCGCATTTGTCAAACGACTGCCTGTGCCAGCACCCCGCAACAGGTCATCGATGTACTTACCACCGACTGCACCCATTGCCAGATTGGTCACCAGCAATGCCGGATCACGCGCAACAGCCTCTGCTGCTGCATCACCCATTCTTTCACGCGAAATGGTGTGGACGCGATCAATCTGATCAGGACTCAGTGCCGCCGGATCGAGGGCACCGTACATATCCTGTGCATTTGCCCAGAATTCCTCCTGGTACGCATCAGATTCATTTAACTCGTCGATGGTCAGGTGTTGCGTGAATTCCTCCCGCGCGCTGACTGACGCCATGCCTGTTGAGATGCCCAGATCAGAAAGTGCCTGACCAGCAATGCCTGCTCTTGCGTTACCGCCTGCCGACATCACCCGGGCTGCTGTATCTATGCCGATACGCTTCGCAGCTTCTTTTGACGCCCCTTGCGCCAGCGCCGTCCGCGCCGCTGACGTTGTGACAACACGACTTGCAACCTTCGCCCCCAGCGCACCAACACCGCCACCCATGGCGACTTGTGGCACCATCTGCCCCGCGAGGCTACCCAACTGCAGCAACCAGGTGTTTATGTCACTGGCCCCATCACCGAATGACAGATCACCTGAACCATCTTCCGTGAAGATTTCCTTCTGGAATGATTCCCGGCCAGCAGCGCTCATTTGATCAATTTGACTGCCAGCCCATTCGCTCGCACCAATGCTGGCATCACGCAGGGATTCAAAGCCTGTCAGTTGGTGTCCGGCCTCAGCAAGACCGGCAGCAGCTTGGCCCAGGCCATGCTGTGTGGCGTCAACCATGTCACCCATGAAGCCCTGATTGTTATCAGGTGCGCTGGATTCGCTCGGCCTCAGCACAGAGCGGTAGTTTTCGGCATCAGCCAGCCCTGCCTGAGCTGCCCAGCCCAAGCCGTCTTGTTGTTTATCTGACATGAGATTATCCGGTTAGAAAGAGGCCAGTTGGTCGGCGTCGGATGAAGTGGTTTGGGAGGATGCAAGACCAGCCATCTTTTTGATGATTGCCTGCTGCTCTTCTGGGGTTTTTGCATTATTGAGCTGACGCTGAAGTTCGGCCTGAGCCTGCTCGCGAGGATTAGCGCGTGGCGCCTGAGCTGGTATACCCGCCGATTGCTCAGCTTCAACACGCTGTCTGGCTGCATCCGGATAGAGAGGATCGGTCATTTCTGGTCGAGGCGGAGCAGAAGGAGACGACCCGGTAGAAGCCTGTGCCTGTTCTTGTCTCATCCGCTTGTCGGCAGCATCCAACCCGCTTTCAGCGTTGACAATGTACTCGTTCAGCTCTGCATATGTCAGCGGCGAATAGTCGCCACTTCTGCGCTTGCCGCTCATGGCACCCATAATCACTTGAGACGGCACGCCGATTGTATTGGTCAGGGCGTCAGCAGCAGCTTGCGGATCAGTGACAGCGTCCTTCTGATACTGCGCCATGGCATCCCACAGCACCTTATCGTTGGCTGCCATCTTGTCCCGGTTTTTGCCGTCCGGTGCAGCACTGCCACCAACCTGGGTAGCACCACCACGGCCATCAAACTGGTACAGGGTTTTATTGCCGTTTTGGTCATAGCCCTGCTTGTATGAGTATTCCGGCTTCGGTGCCAGTGACTTGCCGAAGTAGATTTTGTGCAGCCGGTCGGCCAGCACTTTGCTATCACCACCGGCCTGATCAACCAGATAAGCGGCATTTGCGCGATGAAGCCCGACTGTCGCCCACTCCTCCAACTGATCTGGTGTCAAAGTGATAACCCGGTCATCAGCGCCTGCTGTGCCATTTTTAGTCACTGGTGCCTTGTACACCTTGCCGTCCTTGCCGGTTACCGCCAACTCCATGGCAATGCGCCCGTCCGGCAGTCGTCGCAGACCACTCAACTGGCGCTTGAGACCGTCCGAACCGGTGCGCTGATCCAGTTGCGGCTGAATCAACTTGCCGATTGCCGTCAGTGACTGCTGGCCCATCTCTCCGCCTTGATTGAACTCATCCAGAGCACCCAACACCGAGCGCCCGGAATCCATTGACTGTGCCCGCCATTGCGGATCACCAAGCCGTTCAATACCCAATGCAGAATGTTTTCCGTAGAAATCGGCGTCCGGCTTGATCAGGCCCTGACGCATCGCAACCAGATCACGCTGCAATTCCGCCATGCTTTCCTTTTTCTTCCGATCATCCTGCTTCTGTTGCCACTCAGTATCCTGCCGCTCGTTCAGCACACTCTGACGCTTCAGTTGCTTGTCCTGCTGCGCCCACAGCTTTTCTTTTCGTGCAAACTCTTTATCAGCCCTTTCGCCAGCCTTGTCTTCGCGCTCATGACGACGCCGGGCATCAATCAGACCCATTCCGGTATTCAGTCCTCCGGCCAGGCCACTCATGAAATTGGCTGTGCTTAATCCACCACTCATTGCCTTACCTCACAGAAGTCACAGAAACTCATACATCAGATAGCCAGCAGCGGCACCGACACCGGCACCAACCGGCCCTCCCACAGCAAATCCCAATCCCGCACCGGTCGCTACGGCATTCATTTGCCCGGCTTTATCAGCCTGTTCGAGCTGATCATTCGTCATCTTGCGCTGTTGCTCCAACGCAGCCGCATCCGCCAGCCCTGCCTTGGCCTCTTGGTCCAGCCCGCGCTGGACGTTTACCAGTCCATATCCCATATCAGCCTCCCGTGTAGCTGCCAGATAGTTGCGCCATTTCGCGGTCTTTGCCCGCCGTTTTGGCATTATTCATTGCGTCCACCTTGGCCAGCGCAGCGCTTCGCTTCAGGTCAGATTCCCGGTTGGCCTTTTGAGCATCCGTCAGTGCCAGGCCCAGCCCCTCATCACGACGCTGCATTGATGCTTCAGCCAAGCCGAAACCCCGGTCGATATTGTCAGCAGCCTGGTCAACTGCATTCGTCACCGTCTGGCCACTCGTAATGTCTTCAGCAAACTGCATGATGTAAGGCACGTCGTCTGCCGCGAATTTGTCCCAGTCGGCACGCAGTACGGCAGCATTCAGACTGTCAGCAGAGCCGTAGTCAGCCAAATTAATGTGATTTGGATTTGCTGGATCAGCCATTACTATTACCCCCGTCTCCCTTATCGTTTTTCCACTTGGACGCAGGACTAGACAACGCAAGCCCAGCGCCCGTGCCGATTGCGCTGGTTGTTGCAGCACGCGAGTTGTGCGCCGCCTGCGCCTTGTTTGCCGCCTGCGCACTGGCACGATGAGCAATGTCAGACAGACCAGCAACAGCAACGGTTTGATCACCAATGGCTTGCGCAATCACGTTCTGCTTGTGATGACCGGCAATCGTATCGACTGCAAACTCGGATTCGGCCCCTGCACGACCGGACGCCTCGCCTGTCGCCATGGAAATTGAGTCAAGACCGGCAAGTCCCGCACCAGAACCAGGGCCAACACCGCGAGAACGCATTGATGATTTCGCGCGATCCAGCGCAATTCCACCAGATGCCTGGGCACCGACATTTGCACGCCCCACCGCAGCACCGCGAGCCGCGTCAGAATCCAGCTGATCAACGCGAGACTTGTACTCATCGCGTACAAAATCCAAATCTCGCGCCAGGTTGTACTTCTGCGCAGCAATATCAGCGCTTGTGCGCTCTGCATCACTAGGCTTTTGCTTCGGCACATCCGGTGATAAAGAGTCACCAACATCCGAAATCCCGTCGGAAATCGAATCAACCGCATCCCTACCCAGATTCCCGACAGAATCCACACCATTGTCTATCGCCTCTCCAACTGCGCCACCACACATCAGAACACCCCCCATACCGACCCAAGGCGCGACAGTCCTGAACGCTCTGCAACAGACTCAAAATCACGCAGCTGAACGCCTGTGCTCTGACCGACTGTGATGATTTTCGCACCACGCTCGCTGGCCCAGCGCAAGAATGATTCAACTGAAGCCTTGCCCAAACCGCGACCGCGAGCACTTGGCTTGACGTACAACAGCACGTCGCTGGCCGCCAATTCATTGCTGTAAAATGCCGGATCGGCGCGGCCCAGCATCAGGTGATTCGAGCTGATGCTGATGAACTGCCCAGACTCAATATGCTGGACGAGGAAGGCGCGCAGCTTTTCCTGATTCAATTTGAGCCGACCGAACATCGTCTCATTATGCATTCCGCGCATATGATCCAGCGCAAGTTCGATCTGTTCTGTTTTAGTCATACCCAAACTCCAGACGCAAAAAAGCCCGGATCAGGAGCTACCTGCCGGGCTTGGATAGAATTTTTCTAGTCTGGTGAAATTTTGCTCTTTCGGGCCACGCCGGTCAAGAAGCAAATCAGCCGAAACTATAATCGCTCCCCAGTCTTCGCTTCAACTTCTTCGAGCAATTGTTCGACAAGGGTTCGAATCTTCGATTTCGGTTCGATTCGTTTTTCGGACTCGATCTTTGTTGCCGCAGCACCTTTCACGAGCACATCAAACAAGATGGATTTCTTCGATGCCCAGTTGATCAGAGTTTGCTCTGACTGCTCAGTTATCTGAACAAGCTCCTTCAGGCCGGACAAACCGGCCCGCTTGCATCTTTCAGATGGAGTCATACAAGACCCGCGCTCTTTGCAATTTTGGCGACCTGATGCCCGTGCAGCTCCATCACTGGACGCTCATCATCATGTCCAGCCGTTGCTGCCTCAATGATGGTGTAAGCAGGATTGAAATCGGCATCCAGGGCCGCGAAGTCATCCGCAGCCTTGAGTTTAACCGCCATGCCCTGTGACCAGCGATATGTCTCGCCAGATACTCCGCTGCCGCCGAACATTTGCGTAATAAAGATGCGGCCAAAATTCTCACTTTGTATGACTGCTTGCTCGCAATCAATTCCGTACATACCTTCTACTGTGCGGGTTTCAATGACTTTGTTCTTCATTTTTGATCTCCGGTGTTCTTGGGTTAATTTCTAAATCTGACCCCAATAATACTAATATATTTTTAGTTGTAAACAAAAAAACTAAAAATAAATTAATTGTAAAAACATGTAAAAGGTCAAACATGAACCAAACTGAGTCGGCTTTGCGGTTTAAGCAGATCAGAGAGGGAATTTTGAAATTACGCCAGCAAGATTTGGCGTCCGAGCTGGGGTGCTCAAGACAACATGTCGGTCGTGTTGAGTCAGGGCGCGCTGAATACACGTTCAGTCAGCTACAAAAAATGTCCGAGCTGATTGGCGTCCCGGTCTGCTCTTTTTTTGACGGCTACATACATGCACAGATACCAGACTGGGCAGCGGATTACATTAAGGTGCCCGCGCCGAAGCGCAGGAAATTGGACAGGGCAATCATCTCAATACTGGACATCCTGAATTAACCCGTAATTCCTAAAACGGGATGTCATCATCAAAATCATTGAAACCATTCTGAGGAGGCAATTGTCCGGTATTGGCCGGGACACCAGGTTGGTATCCTGCCTGCTGTGGCGGCTGCTGATAGCCACCCTGTGCCGGAGCTTGCTGAAAGTTTTGTGCAACTGGCTGGCTGTGGCCACCCGGATGACTACTTTGCTGTGCAGGTTGCTGTGCAGGAGCCTGTTGGCCGGCATTCGCAACTTGCTGGCCGTTTTCATTGCGACCATCCAGCATCAGTATGTCGTTGGCGATGATTTCAGTGGAATAACGCTTGATGCCGTCCTTTTCCCACTGGCGCGTTCGAAGCTTGCCTTCAAAATAAGCCCGAGAACCTTTTTTCAGGTACTGCTGAACGATTTCAGCCAGCTTGCCGTACACCGTGATGCGGTGAAATTCGGTTTGCTCGACTTTCTGGCCGGTCTGGCGGTCATTGTAGCTCTCGTCGGTAGCCAGTGAAAAATTTGCCACGGCGTTACCATTGGGCATGTACCGGACCTCAGGATCTCTGGTTAAATTCCCGATCAAGGTAACCTTATTTACTGATCTGCTCATAATTTTACTTTTCTACTCTGCTTATGTATTGCCCAGCGCGCTCGCCGGGAGTTCTTTTTGAGAATTCCTTGAATTCCCGTCATGCCTATCAAAGTACTCCTGAATCCAGCCATCCACAGGTGCCAGAGCCATGCTGTCCACCTGACGAATTTCGTCGATAATCAGGTTCCATATCTGATACCACTGCCGAGACCAGCGGCGAGTGTCGATCTTGTTGCCGCGTTCTGCCATCAACGCTTTCAGCTGGCTCAGCTCCGGCTGCATTGATCGAGCCGTCCCACCCTCGATTGTCGGGCTAATCGCCTGGTGGTAGTGGCATATGGCGCAGTACACCAAATCAAGAACCTGGGCCCTTTGCTCAGGTGGCAAGCCGGGCAGATTATCGCGGATCGACTGCATGGCTTGCCGGTAGATATGGTTGTGCAACTGCTTGAGCTCCAGCTGACCAAACTCTGCATACATCACCATCCCGCTCGCCCTCGCGAAGAACGGAAGAGATGCGACAGAGGCACGAACGTCCATGCGCTGCTGCTCCCACCAGATCGAGGCCGAGTTATCTGAATAGCCTCCAAAATCCGTGTGACCGGCCTTGGTTTTCTTCCAGCCGCCAGACAACCCAGACGGCCGCCTCTGAATACCCAGGCGACCGGCTTCAACAGCGGAATCCATTACGCTGGCCGACGGCTCAACGTGCGCCCAGTACCAAATCGACCGCGAAGTGATGACCGGCGGCATGCAGTTACGCGACATCCCGCACCTCCAGCAGTCGCCTGACTGTCTCTATCGCATGGCCAGAGCGCACCATTTCCGGGTCACACCGGTAAACCGTCCAGCCCAGGCGCATGGCTGCATCGTACTTACGCAAGTCCCCGGCAAAGCCCTTGCCGCGAGTGTGGCGACCACCAGTCCAACCACCACCTTCGACCTCAATGGCCAGCATTCGGTCTGGCAGAGCAAAGTCAAAGCGCCAGTCCTTGTAACCAGCTGCCAGCAACCGCTTGCGCAGGTCTTTACCTGGACCAACTTCAGCTTTCGCAAACCGGTACTGAGGAACAGCATCAATACCGGCCTGTTTCAGCTGCAAGGTCATGTGTTCTTCAGGTGTCAGTTTCAATCGCATTTGATCACCCCCATCTGGTGCAACTGGCGGTGCGTCCGATCCAGCGCCCGCAACGAATAGAAAAGCCGGTCTTCTTCACTACCTTGGTGCCGATCCAGCCACTCATGACAGGCTGAACACGCGAACACGGTGAACAAGTCCGACGACTTGTAACCCATGCCCTTGTTTTCAGAATCCAGATGAGCGGCCACGGTGGTTTCAGGGTTGTGATTGCACACGCCAGCAACCTGCATTGTGCAGTTCTGGCCGTTGGCAGCCTTCAGGATTTTGGGAGAGCGGATAGAAGGAGACTTCAAGAACATGATCAACCTCGAGCCCAGCGAAGAAATCGCTCAACCTTCAATAAGCGCTCGGCTTTTTGTCGCCTGCGGCGCTCTTCTGCCAAAACGCGATATGGGATCTTGTGCTTCCCTGACTTACTCATGACGACAACCATTGGAAACCGGCCAGGAGCAACCTTGCAGAGCAACCAAAGCACCATGTGATAGCCACAGCCTCCCAACAAAAACCACACGATATCCACCATCACGCCACCGCCATCAACTGGTTCAGAATGTTGTCGAACTCTTCCTGCGTCTTGAATTTTCGGCTCAGCAGAAACCGCCAGATCACGTTGTATGCACCCCGGAAAAACATATCGAACTCTTCTTCCGACATACGGTTGAACTTGATCGAACCAGGCCGCTTGTGGCACCCGGACGGCGTTTCGATTACGTCGTACAACCCGGATTCCTCTTTCACCCACCTGTGCAATTCGTCGATGAGCTCATGACGCTTCAGCTCAGGCTGGGCGACTTTTGAGGCCCTGCTTGCCTTTGCCGTTGCCACGAACTGGCCATAGGCCCAGCGCAGACCAGGCTGCTGCTTACCGGTTGCGCGCTCCAAAAATCGAATGAAATTCTTCAGAAACTCGCGCTCTTCTTTGCTGACCAGCCCGCCTTGCGGCTCAAAATAGTCAGCAGCCATTTCCAGCAGGCCCCCGAAGTACAAGTTGTGAAAGCGGACGTTTCGCTCGCTCTGCGACGTTAGCGTGACCTTGACGGTCTCACCCATTTTGATGCCGTCGTACTTGCTTTGGTCATACGGGACAACCGGCAGCAATCCCTGTGGCGTCTTGCGCATCATGATCTCAACAGCCATCTTCCCCCCCCGATAACCTCAACAAGCCGGTGCAGAGTGCAGTCGGCCCCATCAGCCAGGTGCTTGTTTTCGGACACAGTGAGCCTAATGGCTTCTTCCATGCTTGCCATCAGCTCAACAGTCCGGTCAATGTCGCGCCCCAGCTCAGTAGGATTTGGCTGCTCGATATCAGCACCACGACGCCAGTCGTTGTAGCGACGCAGTCGGCCAAGGAGCAATTCGATTTCGCCAGTCACTTTGGGAAGCCCCGAAACGCCCGGTCACTGCCATTGAGGTGGATCAGCCTTGCCATGCGACGCGCCAGCGCTTGTGCCTCAACCTCCCGGTAAATAAATTCACCGCCCGGTGCAACCCAGCAAACCGATCCCTCGCACTCGCCGCCACGCTTGCGAATAGCCACGACCGTCGCGGAACCTTCGTCAATGCTTTTCAGTGATGCCATCGGCTCCACCGATTTCTTGTCGTATCGCTCGCTCATCACAGGCCCTCCATCAGGTTGCCAAGGCGTTCACGATTCTGTTTTCGAGTCAGGTAAACCGGTGGTTTCTGCTCAATCTGCTTCTCTGGCTCAACCACTGGAGTTCTGAATGCACGGCCCGATTTCCACCAACGAATGGTCTTGCCCAGTGCAAACTCAACGTCCTTGCGAATCTGGTCAGCGCTGGACGACTTGACGCGATGCCAATCCAGCTCGGTGTACAGGTGGTAATACACCCCGCGAAGCTGGCGAGCTGGCGTTTGCAGTTTCGCCAAAATCGCAGAGTAAGCTTGATCTGTGGACGGGATGCCCGCTTGCTTCATGGCCGACTCCCACGCCCAGATGCAGAACTGACCAGCAGGAACTGGGCGAACGTATCCGGACTTCCGGCAACGAACCAAGCCGTGCTCAATCAACTCACGCGAAATCACGTCTTCAGCCCTCATGGTCAATAACCACTCCCGCTTGGCCGCATTCACCGACGACTGGTCTGGCCAGATCTCGCGGTGCTTCGTGAAAATCCCCTGAAGCTGGCTGAACAGGTAGTTCATCAGGTCTGCATCCCTCGTCAGAGCCTGCTGGATATCCGCCACCCCCTCCGGCATGGTCACGACCGGCCCACATGGCTTCCCATTCCTGCTGCTGGCGCTTTGCTTCGTCGAGCCAGTCGGTTGACTCGTTGTCTGGAACGAACGGCTGACTTCCCGGACGGTTTGGGCTGCTGAATTCATTGCTTGCTCCAGGTGGCGTGTAGTTTTCGAGGTAGGAGGCTTTGAAACCGGCCCATGGATTGCCGGTCAGAATTGCTTCAAAAATTTGAGGAACGGTGAGGTTGAATTGCTGCTGCGCCTTGGCCAGCTCCGTGCCCATGTCGGTAACAACTCGCTGAGTGATCAGAGCGCGTTTGGATTTGCGAACCTCCAGCCACTCAGTCAGGTCTTGGTCGGTTGGCAGAGATGGCCAGTTGCTCAGGTCGAATGATTTGAGTTCTTCCAACGAATACTTGGCAGGACTCCGGCTTGCCGGTTTATCAATATGATCATTGGTAGACTGATTGGTACTCTGATCATTGGTTATATGATTGGGGGGATTTTTTTCCCCACTTGGTCGGGATTTTTTTCCCCCCTTGTCGGGATTTTTTTCCCCACTTGGTCGGGATTTTTTTCCCCCCTTGTCGGGATTTTTTTCCCCACTTGGTCGGGATTTTTTTCCC
>PBNY01000058.1 GCA_002723385.1 Oceanospirillaceae bacterium
CCCGATATTTCAGGGTGGCGAATCCCAAGTTCCTTTGCAATTGCAGTGGTTTCTTCAACATCCAGAGGAAATTGTTCTCTGATATCAAGAACCAATGGATTCCATTCGAGCAAAAGAAAGGTTGAAAACTCAAGATCGGATAGTAGGTGGTGTGTGCGTTGTGTCAGGTGCCCATGCACTCTGTGAGCGCGCCCTTGCGAAGGTACATCTCTGACTGTAAGCCAAGGGGAGTAGTTGGCACCATTTCCTGAGCCTCTTTTGGCCTTAAGCCATTGGATGGTGCGCTTGTCCAGTTTCAAGTTGGTCATTTTATGAACGCCTGTGGCAATGATAAAACTTTGCCACAGGCGTAAAAAAGTTACCAACTATTTTGTATGGTTACCAACTATTTTGTATGGTTACCAACTTTTTTGTATGACTACAACGAGCGTTTTAAAGAGCCGGTGGATTATTCCACCGTCACGCTCTTGGCCAGGTTACGAGGCTGGTCGACGTCGGTGCCCTTGATCACCGCTACGTGATAGCTCAGCAGCTGCAAAGGCAAGGTGTAGACAATCGGCGCGATCAGATCGTCACATGCTGGAACCGGCATCACGATCATGTTGTCCGCCGGTTCAATATCCGCATCTTCGCTGGCGAACACGTAGAGCTGGCCGCCGCGAGTACGCACTTCTTCGATGTTCGACTTCAGTTTTTCAACCAGATCGTTCTTCGGAGCCACTACGACGATTGGCATATCCGCATCAATCAGGGCCAGAGGGCCGTGTTTGAGTTCACCCGCCGCGTAGGCTTCTGCGTGGATGTAGGAGATTTCCTTCAGCTTCAGCGCACCTTCCATGGCAATCGGGTATTGATCGCCACGACCAAGGAACAGGGCATTCTGCTTGTCCGAGAATTGTTCGGCCAGATCCTGAATCTCATCGTTCAGCTTCAGCGTTTCGTTGATCATGCCGGGCAGCTGGGTCAGGGCATGGGCCAGACGAGGCAACTCCTCTGCACGGCCATTTTTCTTGGCCAGCGCCGCAGTCAGTAGCAGCAGTGCGGACAGCTGGGTAGTGAAAGCCTTGGTCGATGCCACGCCGATTTCTGCGCCAGCTCGGGTCATCACCGCCAGATCCGATTCACGAACCAATGATGAACCCGGCACGTTACAGATCGTCAGAGAGCGGGCAAAACCGGATTCCTTGGCCAAGCGCAATGCGGCCAGTGTGTCAGCGGTTTCACCACTCTGGGAAATGGTCACCAGCAGGGAATTGGGCTGAACAACCGGATGGCGATAGCGGAATTCAGAGGCGATTTCGACATTACAGGCGATGCCAGCGACGGATTCAATCCAGTAGCGGGCTGTGACACCCGCGTGATAGCTGGTACCACAGGCAATGATCTGGATGTGTTCAATGTCTTCCAGATCTCCCAGTGCTTCCAGATTCAGTTCACCGCCCTGCAGTCGGCCTTCCAGCGTGTTGGTAATCGCTTTCGGCTGCTCGTAGATTTCCTTGAGCATGTAGTGGCGGAATTCACCCTTGTCACCCGCGTCGTGCTGGACGGTACTTTCTGTCGCAGTACGCTCAACCGGTTGATTGTTCTCGTCGAAGATCTCGACGCTACGGCGGGAAATCAGGGCAACGTCACCTTCTTCCAGAAACGCGAAGCGGCGTGTTACCGGCAGCAGGGCCAACTGGTCAGAGGCTACAAAGTGTTCGCCGATACCGTAACCGATCACCAGGGGACTACCTGAGCGAGCAACAACCATCTGGTCAGGAACAGTGCGGTCAATCACCACCATGCCGTAAGCACCATCCAGCTTGCTGCGCGCAGATTTGACCGCATCCAGCAAAGAGTCAGCTGACGACAGTTCCTGATGAACCAGGTGGGCGATCACTTCGGTGTCAGTTTGGGACGTGAATTCGTAGCCTGCGTCAGTCAATGAGCGGCGCAATGGTTCGTGGTTTTCGATAATGCCGTTGTGAACCACAGCAATATCGCCGGAGACATGAGGGTGGGCGTTCATTTCCGACGGCTCACCGTGGGTCGCCCAGCGGGTATGAGCAATACCGGTACCACCAGCGACACTGGATTCCTCAACAGCATCCGCCAACGTCTTTACCTTACCGAGTCGACGCACCCGCTCCAGGTTGCAATCCTGATCGACTACCGCGATACCCGCAGAGTCGTAGCCTCGATATTCCAGACGGCGTAATCCTTCCAGCAGAATTTCGGCGACATCACGTTGTGCAACCGCTCCGACAATACCACACATATCTGACGCTCCTTACAGTTGGCGAACAGCCCACTGTTGAACCTTCAGGGAGCTGCTTGAGGAAATTCACTCGTGAAATCTGACACTACTTTATCGACAAGACTATCGATAACAGACCAGATATGACCATTCATATGATCATGAACAGGCTAATACAGTATAGAAATCTACACCATCAAAAACAGGCGGATATTGACGAGGGAAAAGGAGGAATGGATTTGACCTGCTGAAATGGGTCGCACAGGGAAGAAACTGACCTGCCAATGCGGCAAGTCAGTTTTGGAGAAATCAGTTCGCAGCCACTGCCTGACGTTCTTTCTCAATCAGATGATCAACAACAGCGGTCATTTTGTCCTGACCACCGGCGGTGCTGGCCGATACGATGTACTTGCCGTTGACGATCAGTGCCGGTACACCGGAAATCTTGAAACTGCGAATGCGCTTGTCACCCTGTTTCATGCGGCTCTTGACGGTAAACGAGTCATAGACCTTGTCGAAATCTTTCTCTGAGATACCAGCGTTCTCAACCAGAAAGTCACGCTGATCATCTTCACTCAGCAAGCGTTCCTTTTGCAGGTGAAACGCACGGAATACGCTTTCATGAACCTTGTCGAGTACACCCAGTGCTTCAGCGGTGTAGTACAACTTGGCATGCTGAACCCATGCACGGCCAAACATTGCCGGTACGCGACTGAATTCCACATCAGCTGGCAGGCTTGCGACCCAGGGCTTCAGCTTTTCTTCCAGGTGAAAACAGTGAGGACAGCCGTACCAAAACGCTTCTTCTACATGCACCTTGCCATCGGCCAGTACAGTCACGGGTTCATCCAACACGTCGTAATGCACACCGGCCTTGAAATCAGCAGCCTGAGCGAGGGAGCCAATCAACAGCAATGATGCTGCCAGACAGCGTTTGATCAGCGAGAACATACACATCTCCATCAATTACATGGGCACGACAAACTCATCTTGTCGCTGGTTAGTATTCGGGTTTTGCATGGAACATGGTAAAGCACCGAGGTTCCATAAAATTTTCATTACTGTTGCTCAGAACAACAAAAAGGCAGCCTGAGCTGCCTTTTTGTTGTCTGTAACTTCTTGATCAAGCTAGCGCATTCAATATTAACGCAGACCCTGAATGTAAGAAGATACTGCTTCGATTTCCTTTTCGTGCATGCGGTAAGCGATGTCGCGCATCATTTTGGCGCCATCGTTGTCACGAGTGCCCATGCTGAACTTGTACAGCTGGGCCGCAGTGTAAGCATCGTGCTGACCAGCCAGAGCCGGGAAGCCTGCCAGTTCCTGACCTTTACCAGACGGGCCGTGACATGCCATACAGGCTGGAACACCCTTGCTTTCGATACCGGCACGGTAGATTTTCTGACCCAGTTCAACCAGCTCTTCCTTGGCACCGCCACCGGAAGGAGCCTGGCCAGCGAAGTAGGCTGAGATGTCTGCAATGTCTTCATCAGACAGGCCAGTTACGAAAGCAGTCATCTCTGGAACCTGACGACGACCATCACGGATGTCAGTGATTTGTTTGACCAGATAGCGTTCACCCTGACCTGCAATTTTAGGGAAAGCAGGCGCCATGCTATTGCCGTCAGCACCGTGACAAGCAGCACAGGTAGCAGATTTGGCTTTGCCAGCTTCGGCATCGCCAGCGTGGGCTGCGGACATCAGTCCGGCTGAAACAATCAGGCTAATCAACAGGTTTTTCATCGTCAGATCCAAGTAGTGAGTGAATTCTTCTCTTATTTAGCCGCTGACATGTGGTTAATCAGCGCCTTGTACTGGTCAGCAGTACAATCCATGCACAGGCCGCGCGGTGGCATTGCGCCCAGGCCATTGGTTACGCTGGCTACCAGTGTGTCCATACCTTTGTCCAGGCGAGGCTTCCAGGCAGCGGCGTCGAATGCTTTTGGAGCACCGGCCACACCCATTGCGTGACAAGCGGCACACGCTTGCTTGTACTTGCCTTCAACTTCAAAAGCCTGGACGTTTACGGACAGGGAAGCGGCTACAACAGCCATCAGAGCCAAAACTTTGGTCATGTGATCTCTCTCTTAATTATCGGTGAAATTACGGTTCTCAAACACTCTGACCCCGAAATCTGCACCGTGTGCTATGCTGGCTGCGTCATTCAAAGGCCAAGCATTATATAACATTAAAAACCTGACGGTCATTACGTTTACCCTATGCCATATCCGGATTCATTGACTTACACCAAGACCAAATACCTGATCAGCGCTGCCAAACTGGCCCAATGCCCCAGCGACATCGTGCGGGAAGTGGCCTTTGCCGGACGCTCCAACGCCGGAAAATCCAGTGCGCTCAATCGCCTTACCGGCCAGAAGAAACTGGCTCGTACCAGTAAAACGCCCGGGCGCACCCAGCTGATCAACTACTTTCAGGTCGACGACGCGCCGGTTGCTCTGGTGGATTTGCCCGGATACGGCTATGCCAAGGTGCCTGTCGGCGTCAAAAATGCATGGCAAAAAGAGCTCGGCAATTATCTACAAAATCGCGACGCTTTGGTGGGGCTTGTACTACTAATGGATATACGCCACCCGCTGACAGAATTCGATAACGCCATGATCGAGTGGGCGTGTGACAACGACATGCCACTGCACCTGCTGCTGACCAAAGCCGACAAGCTCAAACGCGGCCCGGCCAAAAACACCATGATCAAGGTACGCAATACGGTACAGAAGCTGGGTGGCCAGATTACCGTGCAGATTTTTTCATCGCTGAACGGTGAAGGCCAATCAGAGTTGGAACAGTGGCTGTCCACCCGGTTGCTTCCCTCCGAAGACGACTTGCATGATGAAGACGAACCATCGCCCGAAGCGGGTAAAACAGGCCAGTAAGGCTTTTTTCAAAAATTTTTTCGTTACCGAGAACTTTTTGTGACAGAGGATGGTCTATGCTTCAAGTGTTCGTAATTGAGCACTCGGGTTCCTTCGTACCCAAGCCTTTGCAGTGAAGGTAAGGTTTAAAACGAATGCTCGTCAGATTGGTGCCAGCCAATCATCTCTTCATGGGTAGTTCCTCTTCGGTAACGAATTCCGAAGTTGACCCGGCCGCCAGCCCCCACGCGACCGGGTCTTTTTTTGTCTTTCATTCAGCACTCTATTCTCTACCAGAGAACGCTTTCTAACTAGTGTGCCTCATCCCAGTTGTCACCAATCCCGGCTTCAACCAGCAGCGGTACTTTCAGTTCGGCCGCCGCCTGCATGCGTTGAGTGAGTTCAGCGGCGAAAGCTTCAGCCTGATCAGCATTCACTTCCAGCACCAGTTCATCGTGTACCTGCATCACCATACGCGCATCAAAGCCGGAGTCCGGCAGCCAGTCAGCCACCTGAATCATGGCTCGCTTGATGATGTCAGCAGCGCTGCCTTGCATCGGCGCGTTGATGGCGGTGCGTTCGGCATGCTGACGACGTGGAGCGTTACGGGATTTGATTTCTGGCAAATACAGACGACGGCCAAAGATGGTTTCGACGAAACCACGCTCCCTGGCTTGTTCCCGGGTGGTGTCCATATAGTCACGAACCCCGGGATAGCGTTCAAAGTAGAGATTGACGTAATCCTGAGCCTCACCGCGGCCAATACCCAGCTGTTTCGCCAGGCCAAACGCCGACATACCGTAGATCAATCCGAAGTTGATCGCCTTGGCGCTGCGTCGCTGGTTATCGGTTACTTCCGCTTCTGACACCCCAAAGACTTCTGCCGCAGTAGCACGGTGGATATCCCGACCTTCGCCAAAAGCCTTCAGCAAGCCTTCATCATCCGACAGATGCGCCATGATACGCAGCTCAATCTGGCTGTAGTCAGCCGCGACAATCTTGTAACCATCAGGTGCAACAAACGCCTGACGAATGCGACGCCCCTCTTCTGAACGAATCGGAATGTTCTGCAAGTTAGGATCACTGGACGACAGCCGGCCCGTTGCCGCTACCGCCTGATGATACGAGGTATGTACTCGACCGGTGTCCGGGTTGACCATTGCAGGCAGCTTGTCGGTGTAGGTGCTCTTGAGTTTGGCCAATCCGCGATGCTCCAGAATCAAACGCGGCAGATCGTACTCTTCGGCCAGCTCCACCAGCACTTCCTCAGCGGTTGAAGGCGCACCTTTTGGGGTTTTCTTTTTGACCGGCAATCCCTGCTTTTCAAACAGAATTTCCGCCAACTGCTTGGGAGAGCCGAGGTTGAACACCTGTCCAGCTTTATCGTGAGCCTGCTGCTCAACCTGCTGCAAACGTTGCTCCAGCTCCTGGCTTTGCTGGTACAGCTGATCGCTATCGATCAATGTGCCAAGGCTCTCCATCGCTGTCAGCACCGGCATCGCCTGCATTTCGATGTCCGTAAATACCGCTGCAAGGCGTTCCTGTTTTTGCAGCTTGTTCCAGATCACCTGATGCAAACGCAGCGTGATATCTGCGTCCTCGGCAGCGTATGGCCCGGCCACGTCGACTTCGATCTGATTGAAGGTCTTCTGCTTCGCGCCCTTGCCAGCGATATCTTCAAAAGAAACGGTTTTATAACCCAGATACTTGAGGGCCAGACTGTCCATATCGTGACGAGTCGCCACCGAATCCAGCACGTAACTTTCCAGCTGGGTGTCGAACGCCACACCTTTCAGTTCAATACCGTGGTTGGCCAGTACGTGAGCGTCGTATTTCATGTGCTGTCCGACTTTGTTGCAGTCTGGATCTTCCAGTAAAGGCTTGAGCTGAGCCAGAACGTCTTCTCGATTCAGCTGCTCAGGCGCTCCGTCATAATCGTGAGCCAGGGGCACATAAGCCGCTTTACCAACTTCAACGGCAAACGATACGCCAACAATTCGCGCTTCCTTGTAGTTCAGCGAGGTGGTTTCGGTGTCGAAAGCAAACAGGTCACTGTCGCGCAGCTTTGAAATCCAGCCATCCAGTGCCTCTTGCGACATCACCATTTCATAGTCGCCAGGCTCCGCGGACACCGGAACGGATTCCTCATCCTCGCTGTCGGCGTCAGAACTTTCCGGGGGCGCTGTACTGGCGGGCTGGCCACCATTGGCAAGTTCGGAAATCCAGGCCTTGAATTCCATGGTTCGGAACAAAGAGAGCAAAGCGTCCTGATCTGGCTCAGTGCTGCTCAACTCGGCCAGTGACGCTTCCAGCTCGACGTCGCACTTGATCGTCGCGAGGGTTTTGGACAAGAAGGCCTGTTCCTTGTGCTCTTCCAGCTTCGGAGCCATGGTCTTGGCTCCCCGGAAGGACAGCGTTTTGACCTCATCCAGATGGGCGTAGATATCTTCCAGACTGCCCAGCCCCGCAACGAGGCCGACGGCAGTTTTCTCGCCGACTTTGGGGACACCCGGAATGTTGTCGACCTTATCGCCCATCAGAGCCAGATAGTCGACGATGTGTTCGGGCGGTACTCCAAACTTTTCCTTCACACCTTCAACATCCATAAAGGTGTTGGTCATGGTGTTGATCAGGCTGACGTGATCATCCACCAGCTGGGCCATGTCCTTGTCGCCGGTGGAGATGATCACCTTGCACTGACTCGCTTCGGCCTGTGAGGCCAGCGTGCCGATCACATCGTCTGCTTCAACGCCATCGATGATCAGCAGTGGCAGTCCCATGGCACGAATGATGTTGTGAATCGGCTCAATCTGCTCGCGCAGCTCGTCTGGCATCGGTGGACGGTGTGCCTTGTAGTCGGCATAGATGTCATTGCGGAACGTCTTGCCCTTGGCATCGAACACCACCACCAGCTGGGCGTCTGCATAATCTTTTTGCAGTCGTTTGATCATGCTGATCACACCCTTGACGGCGTTGGTGTGTAACCCGTTTGAGTTGGTCAACAACGGCAGGGCATGGAAAGCCCGAAACAGGTAGGAAGAGCCATCAACGAGGACAAGGGTTCTGGACATGATCTGAATCCTGGGGTTTGTAGACAGAGCGGCGTACACTCAAGGTGATGATCAAAAACGAGGCGCAGTCTAGCATGAGAACCTTCCAACTGCCTTTTGTCCGCCGGGGCATCAAGGCCGCTTTCACAGCTGTCGTTCTGGCCTGTCTGTCCGTGTCGGCCTTGGCGCTGGATCCTGCCGGAGAGACGGTGACCATTCGCAACGATGGCAAGCAGACCTACTACGAATTCCGGGTGAATGGCGAGATCGTGGAAATCAAGGTGGTACCCAAAGTCGGCCCTTCCTACTATCTGGTGCCAGCTGAAGAACAAAACGGTGACTTCGTTCGAAAGGACAATCCGGAGATTCGGGTACCCAGCTGGGTGATTTTCCGCTGGTAAAGCGCCTGCCAACTTGTCAGGCTATGGGATAAGCATCCTGTTGTACGAGCTGACCAGCAACGAGCCTTCCATGTCCGTCTATACCCATATCTCCGAACCTGTTCTAAAGCATTTGCTGGCCCGCTACGAGCTGGGCCAGCTGGCGTCTTACAAAGCCATCGAAGCGGGCATTGAAAACACCAACTATTTTGTCACCACGACCGCCGGAGAATTCGTCCTCACCCTGTTTGAGCATCACCCGGCCGATGAAGTCGCCCAGTTCGTTCGACTCGCCAATCATCTGGGAAAAACCGGCACCATGCCGGTACCGGCTCCGATCGCTGATCAGCAAGGCGTCTGGCTGCACGAATTACTGACCAAACCCGCAGTGCTCTGTGCCCGCCTTCCCGGTGAACACGTCTCCCAGCCACAACACCGGCATTGCCAGCTCATTGGTGCCGGGCTGGCGGAATTGCATCTGGCCGCAGAATCCCTGCAGCCTGCCATAGCGAATGAACGCGGCTTCGACTGGTGGGTTTCCATGGCAGACACCCTCTGCGGCCAGTTACCCGCCGAAGATCTGGCTCTGGTGCACGACGAAGTGAATTTCCAGCGTCAGCAACGAACCGAATGGATGGGGCTGCCACACGGCTGGATTCATGGCGACCTGTTCCATGACAACGCCCTGTTCGCCGTATCCGAGCATGAACTGAAGCTGGGCGCGATTCTCGATCTCTACAACGCCTGTCACGATGCCTGGCTGTTTGATCTGGCGATTGTGGCCAACGACTGGTGTTGTGATTCCAGCGGCAACTGGACTTCTGGCCTACTGGAAGCCTTGCTCAAGGGCTATCAATCGGTTCGTCCATTAACGGATGCAGAAAAGCAATTGTGGTCCACTGCCCTTCGTGCAGCGGCCTTGAGATTCTGGCTCAGCCGATTGCTGACGCAACGCTTGCAGGCCCGCCAGCCCGGTGCGGTGATGATCACCAAGGATCCGAATGAATATCGAATCAAGCTGTCACTGCGCCGACTGCAGCCGGATACCATCCTCTAACAGCTGTTGCAACGAGCATTCCAACGCCCGCCCTGTGTTGATGTTCTGAACACCGAACCACAATTCGGCCAGGTACCGCAGTTGCCACCTGGCCCACCGCCAGGGCCAACTGTCTGGTTCCACATGAAACAATTGGCACCACTGACGGATTTGCGGCAGGCTTAACTCGCACGCTTGTGCAAATCCAGCCAAATCCCAGAGCCGGGATCCAACGGTCGCATACTCCCAATCCAGCAGTTTCCAGCCCTGAGTCGTCAAACGCCAGTTGTCCGGGTTCGTATCCATGTGACACACGTGCAATGAAGCAACTGACTGGATCAACGCCAATTGCTGCAAATCCGTCTTGAGTGAAAGCAGCTCGACGCCCTGCTGCTCAAGCGCAGCCCAGTAAGCCCCGGCTTTATCCGCCAGACGCCACCCAGTCACACCCTCCGGTGGCGGGTGGCTATGCAGAGAATTCATCGCATGCGCGAGGCTAAGCAGATCGGATTCCGGTTTCGCACAACGTCCGTCGACAAACTCCATCAACCAGTAGGCATCATTCCTGGCTCGGTACAAAACCCTGGGAGCCAATCCGTGACTGGCTGCCCAGCGCTGCAGTCGATACTCGCGCTCCCGATCAATATCCAGAACGACGCTGTTGTCGGCGTGCACACGCACAACTACTTGTTGCTCTGGCAAATGCAGGCGCCAGCACTGGTTGGTCATCCCCTGAGGAAGGGCGCTCACATCAGCTAATGCTGGCTTGCGATGAGTCAGCCCCCAAAGCGGCCACTGCTCCAGAATGGCTTCGATCACGCCGCCGCTTCTGCCCGAACGCCTGACTGGAGACTGTAAGCCGCGCGCCAGCGGAACCAGCCGGCAACCACCATTCCGACATAAATCACCATCAACAGTGATGTTAAGTACAACTCACGATCAAAGAACAGCCAGGCAGCGACACTGTCGACGACAATCCAGTACAACCAGTTTTCCAGGACTTTTCTGGCGACCATCCAGGTCGTGATCACCGCTCCCCAGGTTGTGAACGAATCCACATAGGGTCTGGCGGCATCGGTGAAGCTGCTGAGCAAATAACCACTCACCAACGTCAGAACCGTCACCCCGCCAATGGCCAGCAGATGATTCTGCATTCCCCAGCTCTGGATCGGTAATTCCGAGGTCTTCTGATTCGCCACATCCGTATTGCCATGACGCCACACCCACCAGCCGTACACGGCCATGGCCAGGTAGTAGACGTTCAAAGCCGATTCCATCGGCAGACTGACACTCCAGAACAGCCAGATATAAATCGCTGTACTGCCAAAGGCAGCGTACCAGCACCAGCTGTTCTGCCGCATGGCCAACACCAGATAGGCCAGCCCCAACGCTACAGCGACGACTTCCAGCAGGCTCATGGCCTGAGCACCCGCGATCACGCCTTCGATAAACGAATTCATGGCTTATCCGTGGGGCTTAAGCGCAGGGTCGAGGTTAATCCCCGGGATCATCTTGTAAACGAAGATGGCCTTACCAAACTGCTCGTAAGAGCGTTTCATCTCGGCGGTCAGCGTTGCCATCACCAGATCGTAATCACCAAACACCTGAGTGCTCATGGTATTGCACTCAACGACCAGACCATCCGTCGCCAACAGCCGGTCAATGAAATCCTTGATGGCCGGTTTGTACTCGTCAGCCAGCGGGTATTTGCTGATTTCAACAGAAAGTTCCATCACGAACTCCTCGATTCTATCAATCTTGCAGGCTCCCCCACTTCCGAAGGAGAGGCTGAATTAACGAACAAAAAAGCCACCCTCAGGTGGCCGTAAATCAGATGCTAGAAGAAGAACTTGCCTTCCACACCAATCAGGCGAGGCTCACCAAACTGGACATAGCGATTTTCAACATAGCCATCACGCGGGTCGTTACCGAACCCGCCAAAGCCACGGACTTCCTGATCCACGTCGGTCAGGTTGCGTCCAAACAGAGCCGCCTGCCAGCGCTGGGCATCGTAGCTGACGCGTGCGTGCCACAAGACGTAGGACTTGCTCTTCTCATCGTGGCTGTCGGAAAAGTAGAACTCATCCTTGGCTTCCGATTGCAGGCCAACGCTAAAACCCTGACCCAGTGAGTAATTCAGGCTGGTCGCCAGACTGTACCGGGGCGCATGGGCCTGGGCACGGCCACTCTTGCTGAACTTGCCATCATCCGTCTGATACTCGTAGTCCAGAAACTCGGTAACCAGATAGCCATAGCTCAGCTGCCAGTTCAGTTGTTCCGTCAGCTGCCAATCACTTTCCAGTTCAAAGCCGTAGTTCTGGCCCTCGGCGGCATTGGCCAAGTAATCCTGGAAGGTAATGCTGTTGTCGTTATTCTGGATCGCGTAGGAACTCTTGACCTGTTGATCCTTGCGTTTGATGTAGAACACCGCCAAACGGGTGTCCAGCTGATCGTTCATCAGGCTGGATTTCAGACCGGCTTCAAAGGCATTGTTGAACTCAGTATCAAAGGTCCGGTTCGCTTCACTGATATCCGGATCGGTATTCACACCACCGGCCTTGTATCCACGCGCCGCAGAGCCGTAGGCCAGATGCTGATCGTTCAGCAGGTATTCCAATGTCAGCTTGCCACCCCACAGGCGCTCGCTGTGGTGCTGATCGATACCATTATTGTCATCGTAGGCGGTGCGCCACAGTTCATTGCGAATGCCGGCAATGACACGCATCTGGCCGGATACTGCTGTTGTCAGTTCACCATAAAATGCACTGGATCGCGTGCTCAGCCCACTGGTGAAGTTCTTCTCTTGCCAGGTGTAGATGCGCTCGAGGTCTTCATCTCGTTGCATCAGATAGACCCCTGCTACCCAGCTGGTATGGCCGAACAACACGCCGTCTTCACCAGACAGCAAACGTATATCCAGCTCAGCGCGATCGAGATCACGCAGGTACTGATCGGTGGAGGAGTAGCCGTCGAAGTCAGCCAGACATGGCCCCTGGGTGGTGTCACATGGATCCGGTGTATACGTCACGGAATCGTCCATCCAGGTGTACTCACCGAATGCCCAGTCCTCGTCATAGCCGTAATCCATCTCACTCTGACTGCCAGAAGCCAGCAACTGCAGGTTCAGTGCGGAGCTGATTTCAGAATCCCAACGCAACGCAGCGGCGGTGGTTTCCTGCTTGTCCGCACCCGGTTTGTTGGAATAGGTTTCGCGCGTGTTATCCAGTGAGAAAGCGTCGTAGCCGTTATCGACATCAATGTGCAGCAGCGTCAATGCCAGCGTGTTAGCGTTATCCAGATCAAGATTCAGCCTGGCGCGTGCAACGGTTTCATCCGTGTTATTGGTGTCATCCCGGTTCAGGTGAATATTGTCGATATAACCATCAGAAACCGACTTCTGAACCGCGATACGCCCCTGGGCGTTGGATGACAATTCCCCTGATACCGCCGCGCCCAACGCCCGCGCATCGTAGTCGGCCAGTTTGCCGGAAACATAGCCTTCGGTGACGTCCGTTGGGCCATTGCTTTCGATATTGATCATGCCCGCCAAGGCATTGGCACCAAAACGCGTTCCCTGCGGGCCGCGAAGTACCTCAACCTGTTGAACATCAAACAGATTCGCAGCGCCCCCCAGACCGGTCATATCGATACCATCGATACGCAGACCAACCGACGGGTTCACCGGATCAACAAACTGACTGCGCTCGCCAATACCACGGATCTGGAAGAAACGGCCTCGCGATGCACCCGAGGAAAAATTGACGTTAGGAGCCAGAGCCAGTAGGCTTTCCAGATGCTCAGCCGAACGCGCTTCGATCTGGGCACTGCCCAATACCGACGCTGCTTCCGGGATGGACTGAACATCGGTTTGACGGAAATCGGCGGTTACAACCACCTCCTCTACGTCCGACTCCGCCCAGACAGGAGCGGGCAAAGCACCAAAAGCCACACTGGCAATTGCAACGGCAAGAGAATTCTTGTGGAAATTCAAAGGGGCATTCCTCATGGAAAAACAAACAAGGAAACCCGGTGACTGCGTAGATTCAGCCTGAAAAGGCAAGCGGGTGGAAACCCGAGAACGAAGCAAAGAAGTGATAAAAGGCAGTGCTCCGACCCATTCCTACGCCGGTATGTAGTGGTTCAATAATTCCGGACACCCAAATAGGTGGTAATCTTGCCGCCAGAGAGGTGTTCAATGAAAAGACAACGTCGTTCCTTTACCCCCGAGTTCAAACTTGAGGCAGCCAGCCTGGTGCTTGATCAAGGATATTCTGTTTCCGAGGCTTGCAAGTCACTGGATGTAGGCGAAACGGCACTTCGTCGCTGGGTTGACCAACTTCGTGATGAACGAGGTGGTAAAACGCCCACATCCAAAGCGATGACGGAAGAGCAACAGCGTATTCAGGAGCTGGAAAAACGGGTTAAAGAACTGGAAACCGAGAAACAGATACTAAAAAAGGCTACGGCTCTCTTGATGTCAGACGAATTCAAAAATATGCGCTGATAGACCGTTTGAGAGAGTTCTGGCCCATTCAATTGGTCTGTCAGGCGTTCGGGATCCGGCGCTCCAGTTTTTACGATCACTGCCGTAGCAAACGACGTATCAATCGTGAACGGCTGGAACTCAAGGCACATGTTAATCGGGCTTTTCATCTCAGTCGTCATGGCTTTGGTAGCCGAAGTATCCGGGATTTTTTAAAGACCGAAGGCATTGATGTTGGGCGGTATCTGGTGCGCAAATTAATGAAAGAATCGGGGCTGATCAGCAAGCAGCCTGGTGCTCATAAATACAGGAAGGCGACCGCAGAGCATCTCGACATCCATAATCTGCTGAATCGCGAGTTCACGGTTGAACAGCCCAATCAGGTTTGGTGCGGCGATATCACCTATATCTGGACAGGTAACCGATGGTCGTATCTTGCTGTTGTGATGGATCTGTATGCTCGAAAAGTGGTTGGCTGGGCGATGTCCAATAGTCCGGATGCCGAGCTGGCGACAAAGGCTCTGGAAGATGCCTGGCG
>PBNY01000059.1 GCA_002723385.1 Oceanospirillaceae bacterium
CATTGGCATGCTGGTCGATGGTGCCGTGGTGGTGGTTGAGAACAGCGTCACCCGTCTGCAAAACAGTCATTCGGCATTGCCCCGATTGCATGTGATTTTCAGGGCCATTCGGGAGGTTGCCATACCGATCACGTCCGGCACCCTGATTATATTGCTGGTTTTCTCACCGCTGGTGACGCTGGAGGGGCTGGAAGGAAAGCTGTTTGCCCCCGTGGCAATGACCATCATGGTGGCCCTCGCGAGCAGTCTGCTGCTATCTCTGACTTTGATCCCGGTACTGACCAGTCTGCTGGTTAACGCAGACAGGGTGCGCACGCCTTCGTGGGTGACTGCTATTGAAAAGGGGTATCGCAACTCGTTGCGCCATACATTGAACCGCCCTGCGCCCATGCTTGCGGCACTGGTCATTGCCTGCGGCCTTGCTGGCTGGGCGTTCACCGAAACTGGCAAGGCCTTTATGCCGGAAATGGACGAAGGCGATTTGCTGGTTCAGGTCGAGAAAATTCCAACCATCAACCTGGCCACCTCTGTGGATATGGACATGCGCATCGAGCGGGCATTGCTGGAAGCGGTGCCGGATATCGACCGCGTGATAGCTCGCGTCGGTTCAGATGAGCTGGGCCTTGATCCGATGAGTCTGAACGAAACCGACATGTTTCTGCAGCTAAAGCCCATGGATCAACGCCAGTCTGTCGACAAGGCCGATTTGCAGAGTCAGATTCGCTCAGTTCTGGACGCTTTCCCCGGTCTGAGCTACGGCTTCACCCAGCCAATTGACATGCGAGTCTCGGAGATGTTGTCTGGCTCTCGTGGTGACCTGGCCATCAAGGTGTTCGGGCCGGAGTTGTGGCAACTGGAAGCCATTGCGGCCGATATCGCCAGTCGGGTTGAAACCCTTGCGGGAGCGGCGGAAGTTCTTCAGTCGCAAACCGACGGTATGCATTATTTGCGGGTTGTGCCGAATGAAATTCGTATCAATGAGCTACAGCTGACGCAGATGGAGGTTCAGGAGGCGCTGCGAGGGGTGCTAGAGGGGCATCGCCTGGGCCATGTTATCTATGCGGATCGCCAGGTTCCCATCGTGTTGAAGCAGGCGAAACCAGCACAGATCAGTAGCTTGCTACAAGAGCGGTGGTTGCCGACGCCTGACGGTGATCTGGCACCACTGGGGAGTCTGGTCGACGTCGAGGAAGTCTCTGGCCCGGTTCTGATCAAACGGGAAAGCGGCCAGCGCTTTGCGGTTGTGACGGTCAACATCGAGGGTGTTGCCCTCAGTGATTTTGTCGCTTCAGCGCAGCAATCACTGGCGGCGTCTTTGCAACTGCCAGCGGGTTACCGTCTGGATTGGGGCGGGGAATTTGAAAATCAGCAGCGAGCCAACGAAAGATTGGGGCTGATGGTGCCTGTTGCGATCGGTCTGGTATTGCTGGTGTTGTTCAGCACCTTCGGACGCATGAACGAAGCGCTGTTGATTCTGTGCAATATTCCCTTTGCCTTGATCGGCGGCATTCTGGCGCTGTGGGTCAGTGGTGAATACCTTTCCGTTCCGGCATCGGTCGGTTTCATCGCCTTGCTCGGCGTGGCCGTGATGAACGGCGTAGTTCTGGTTGATCAGTTCCGACACCTGCAAGGGCAAGGTTGTGACCCGTTCAGCGCGGTACTGGAAGGCGCCACCGGTCGATTGCGGCCAGTGCTGATGACGGCCACAACCGGGGCGGTCGGTTTGCTGCCACTCTTGTTTGCTACCGGGCCGGGGAGCGAAATTCAGAAGCCTCTGGCAATTGTTGTGACCGGAGGGCTGACGACTTCCACGTTGCTTACCCTCTACGTACTCCCATGGCTATACCGACGTTTTATTCTGAGGAGCGCAACATGACGTCCTGTTTATTAACCTTGTCATTGCCCCCGGCCCAGGAGTCCTTGCTCACCGACTGGTTATCAGAAAGCGGGTTGTTCGGATTCAGTTCCTGGCGAGGCTGGGGTCACACCAGTGATGTGGGCCGGATGAGTTTGCGTGAGCAAATTCAGGGCAAGGAAAATCGGGTGTTTATTGCCATTCATCTGGATTCGGATGCAGCCGATTTGCTGCTTCAACAACTGGCTTCTACCTGGCCTCAACTGGACGTTCACTTCTGGATTCAGCCCATCATCAAGTCTGGAAAATTGAACGACTTGAAGGTGACGTAAAGGGTTTGGGCAGGGTAGAAAGCTTGGCGCAGTATCTGCCCGAGCGGTTGCCCCTAGCGGGGCAACCGCACCTCAACCTCAAGACCACCAAGACAAGAGCCATTGCGGAAGCGAAGGTCACCCTGATATTGACTGATGATGTCGGCAACAATCGCAAGCCCGAGGCCATAACCCGAGGTTTGTTCGTCCAGACGTAATCCCGGACGATGCAGGCCATCAAGCTGAGGTTCTGGTTCGCCAGGGCCATCATCTTCAATCCGTATGATCAGATCGCCATCCGCGTGAGTCAGGGTCACATGAATACGGTGATTTGCCCATTTACAGGCGTTGTCGAGCAAGTTGCCCAGTAACTCGAACATGTCTTCCCGATCACCCGGATAGCCAGGCATTGCCGCCTCTGACAGCCGAATGTCGACACCGGGATACAGTTTTATCATGCTGGCGATAAGTTCTTGCAACAAACCGTGCAAGTCCAGCCGATCCGCCTGGCTCATCAGGCCAGCAATACGCGCACGCTTCATTTCGTTATCAATCAGCTGATTGATACGCTGAATTTGCGCTTTTGCCTCCAGCAGGGTTTCCGTGTCGCCATCGAGTTCATCCAGTCGATTATTGAGAATGGCAAGAGGGGTTTTCAGAGAATGGGAAAGGTTGCCGCTGGCCAGGCGGGCACGAACAAGCCGCTCCTGCATTCTGTCACCCAACTGGTTAACCTCATTCACAAGCGGTGCGAGTTCCTTCATGTCAGGCGTGTTGAGCCGCTCAATTTCCTGTTGGCCCAGGCGGCGAAGTTCTTCAGAAATCGCGGAAAAGGGCAGTAGCACCTGACGCATATGACGACGTTGCCAGGCAAACACGGCCCACATCGCAGCCAACAAGAACAACATCAGTTTCAGAAACGCCTGACCAAACAGACTCACCACGGGCAGCATATCTTCCGCGATTCGGAGTTCGACTTCCTGTCCCTTAATCGTCAGGGTTTGAGTGAGTACATAAAGGTGCTCATCCAGTTCGGACGAGCGCCAACTCCAGTGCTCGCCGTGTTCTTCTGGTTGTGCCACGCCAGGCAGGTTCAGATTCTGTAACGACGGTGACGAGATGACCTGGCCATGCCAATCAAGCTGAAAGTAATGACCGGACAAAGGGGTGACAAAAATGGGAGGCAAGACATCCTGATGAATGTCCAGTTTGCCATCGTCCCAATGGAGCTCCTGAATCAGCAGGTCGCGGTCATGTTGCAGGCGTGTTTGAAAATATTCGGTTGCCGCAATCAGCAATGCAGCAGCAGCGATAAAAATGACCAGTGCGGTCATTAAAAGCTGACCGGCCAGTAGCTGTCGGAACAGGCGGACTGACAAGGACCACTTCAAGGGTTGTCCATCCTGTAACCCTGACCACGGTACGTGGTGATGGCGTTCTTGCCGAGCTTTTGTCTCAGGCGGCGAATATAAACCTCAATCAGATTGTCGCTTTTTTCATCCTGCCAATCACAGGTTGCTTCCAGTAATTTTTGCTTGCTGACGATTCGCGCACTGTTTTGCATGAGCAATTGTAGTATGGCGAATTCGGTCTCTGTCAGTGATGGCCGTTCACCTGAAGGGAGTTCAACGCATTTGGCTTCCAGATCGAGCGTAATGCCACCAACCTCCAGAACATTTCGCCCCTGACGCGTTACCCGCCGATGAAGAGCTTCGAGCCGGGCTATTAATTCTTCACGCTGAAACGGCTTGCCCAGATAGTCATCAGCTCCGGCATTCAGTCCTTCAACGCGTTCTTGCCAGCTGTTTCGGGCGGTCAGGATCAGCACTGGCATGGTGATGCCTGCAGAACGCCAGTACTGAAGCACCTCGATACCAGAGCGTTCGGGCAAACCAATATCGAGAATGGCTGCATCGAACTCAACCGAAGGATTGGTGAGGTAGTCGCAAGCCCAGTCTCCGCGATCCAGGTGTTCGCATTGGTGACCGGTGGCTGAGAGAAAGGTAAGGATATCTCGGCTGAGATGCGGGTCGTCTTCGACCAGGAGAAGATTCATAAGAAGAGCATATCAGACCAGTCAAACGTACTCCTGATTTTACGTGCTTGTTTGGCGGGTGCAAAAGACCTGGGATTTGAAGAGTGAGCGGGAGAGAATCCGATCCAGGCAGCTCATCTGGACTGTTGTTATATTTCCGATAATTGTTATTATCGGAATAATTCGAATACTAGCATAGTCTTCCAATGAACGCCTTTAACAACACATCTCCGATGCCCATCTTTGATGGCATCGATCAGCTCACCAATTCTCTGGATGATGCGCGCCAGGCTTTGACGTTGCATTCAGGCCTTGGCGCTTCAGCGCTGTCCGGTGCCATTCTTGAAGATCTGATTCACAGCTTCAGCTTTCTGATGAGCTACAACGGATCAACAGCCACGTTTAACAGCTATCGACGCGAAATTGAGCGACTTCTTCAATGGACATTCTATGTCCGGGAAACCAGCCTCAGTCAGCTCGGTCGTCAGGATATGGAAGACTATATCCATTTTTGTCAGGCGCCTCCGAAGAACTGGATTGGCACCCGCCAGCTGGCCCGATTCAAAAAGAAGTCTGGAACCCGGGTGCCAAATCCCCAATGGCGACCGTTTGTTGTAACGAACGGCAAGCACGTCAATGAATTCGAGCTCTCCCAGAAAAGCCTGCAAGCTCTGTTTGCCGTGTTGTCGACGTACTTTAATTATTTGCTCCAGGATGGCTATCTCGATCTGAATCCCATAGCCCTGGTGCGCCAGAAAAGCCGGTTTATTCAAAAGCATGCTTATACGGCGCCGATTCGGCGAATCAGTAATCTTCAATGGGATTATATTCTGGAGACTGTTGAAGAACTCGCTCGGCAACACCCGGTTGAACACGAACGCTCCCTGTTTGTTATGCGCTGCCTTTTCGGAATGTATTTACGAATCTCGGAATTGGTTGCCGATGAACGCTCAACCCCGGTCATGGGCGACTTTCAGATGGATGCGGATGGGCACTGGTGGCTACGCGTCGTCGGCAAGGGCAACAAAGCTCGCATGGTCACCGTTTCTGACGACATGCTTGAGGCCCTAAAGCGTTACCGGGCAGCTCGAAATTTGAGTTCTTTGCCACCACCTGGCGACAACACACCACTTATTCCTCGTATTAAAGGACGTGGCCCGGTTACCAGTACGCGCCAGATTCGATATCTGGTGCAATTCTGCTTTGATCAGGCTTATCAAAAAATGGCGGGTGAAGGTCTTTCAGATGACGCACAGGAGCTGAAAGCCGCGACTGTTCACTGGCTTCGACACACAGGGATATCAGAGGATGTTCAGTTTCGACCGAAGGAGCATGTTAAGGAGGATGCAGGACATGCCAGTATGGCAACAACAGACAGGTATATTAATACAGCGATGCGCGAGCGCCATGCCAGCGCTCGACACAAAAAACTGAAGCCAGACTATTAAGCCTGACTTCAAGCAAAATCAGCTCATATGCTGACCGCCATTAGCGGAGATGTTGGCACCAGTGATGAAGCCTGCATCATCGCTGGCCAGGAAGCCAATTACGCGTGCAATTTCTTCTGGCTCGCCGAAGCGACCCACTGGAATGCCTGTCAAAATCTGGTTACGGATATCTTCAGGAACATCCATAATCATTTTGGTAGCGATATAGCCAGGAGATACTGTGTTAACAGTAATGCCTTTGGAAGCAACTTCCTGAGCAACAGCCTTGGTGAAACCGTGCATGCCTGCTTTTGCAGCAGAATAGTTAGCCTGACCAAACTGGCCTTTTTCTGCGTTAACAGAAGAAATATTAATGATACGGCCCCACTTATTGGCCAGCATATCGTTAATAACCAGGCGAGTCATGAAGAATACAGACGTCAGGTTGGTAGCAATTACATCGTGCCACATATCCGGAGTCATGCGCTTCAAAGTAGTATCGCGAGTAATACCACCGTTGTTGATCAATACGTCCACAGCGCCAAAGTCATTGCGGATGTTTTCGATACAGGCTTCACAAGATTTCCAGTCGGTAATATTGCCGAAACCCAGTGCTATGTCGTAGCCTTCTGACTTCAGCTGCTCTTGCCACGCCAGTGCTTTCTCGTGCTTTCCACCAGAGTAGTATCCAGCGACAACCTGATAACCGTCATCGTGAAGCTTCTTACAAATTGCTGTACCGATACCACCGGTTCCACCTGTGACCATTGCGACACGTTTTGACATAGATCCACTCCTTTTGCTTTCGTGGTAATTACATATAGGCAATACGAGCCCGCAGCAGACATCATTGGAAGAATCATTCTTTCTCAATGGTGCAAATGCCCATCCCCTACTGTCACGAACTCGTTAGTGCTGGTTATAGATTCGTATCTGGATATGACATTACGGTGAAGAGACTAATCGAATGTTGTACTTATGTCTCGATTTCCAAACATGGTGGCATGATTGGTCACATTGTTTATTACTAAATGTCATATTAGCTGAATGCTCGTTCGGTAATCGAATTGAAAAATACTATTAATTGAATGGTCGTTAGGGTTTCAGTCCGTTCTTTTTGGATACATAAAATTACAAATCGGTTAATTCTGCGACGTTGATATGCACCATTGAGAAGTCAATCAAAAATACCCCGCCAGCCTGGGCTGTTGTATAATCTCGCGCCTTTTTAGTCTCAAGCTGTAGTTTTCATGAAGTTTGTCGTCAAGCTGTTCCCAGAGATCACCATTAAATCCAAATCCGTGCGCAAGCAGATGACCAAAATCCTGCTTGCAAACCTGCGCACACGGATCAGAAAACACGGGTTGTCGGGAGATGTGCAGAATCGCTGGGATAGTCTCGTCATTGACATGAATACGGTTGATGACCGCGCTCATCGCCACATGATCGACATCCTCTCTCATACTCCCGGGATCGGATATTCCCTGGAGATCAACGAGCATGACTTCACGACACTGGATAATGCCTACCAGCATGTAAAAGATGCGTACGCCCCGCTCCTGAAGGGAAAGACTTTCTGCGTCCGCGTGAAACGCGCCGGACAGCATGAGTTCACTTCCCATCAGGCTGAGATATACATGGGCGGTGGCTTGCTTAAAGAAACCGAGGCTGCTGGTGTTTCTCTCAAGAACCCGGATCTGGTAGTGCACGCCGAAATTCGTAACGACAAGGTCCAGGTCGTCACGCGCCGCATCGACGGTTTGGGCGGTTATCCATTAGGAAGCCAGGGAGAGGTTCTTTCGTTAATCTCCGGCGGTTATGACTCCACGGTAGCCAGCTATCTGATGACGCGTCGCGGTCTCAAAACCCACTACTGCTTTTTTAACCTGGGTGGCAGTGCTCATGAAATCGGCGTCAAACAGGTCGCACACTATTTATGGCAGCGCTACGGCGAGAGCCATCGGGTCAAGTTCATCACTATCCCCTTTGAAGAAGTGGTGGCTGAGATCCTCAAAAATGTCGACACCGGTCAGATGGGCGTTGTCCTGAAGCGAATGATGCTTCGTGCTGCATCAAGGGCGGCTTCCCGCATGGCGCTGCCAGCCCTGGTTACTGGCGAGGCTGTCGCGCAGGTTGCCAGCCAGACCATTTCCAACCTGGCAGTCATTGACCGGGTTTCTGATCACATGGTGCTGCGTCCATTAGCGGCCATGGACAAGCTGGACATCATTGCCCTGTCACGTCGAATCGGAACAGAAGCGTTTGCCGCCAGCATGCCGGAGTACTGTGGAGTGATTTCTGTAAACCCAACCACCGTCGGGGATATGGCCAAGGTTGAGGCTGCCGAGGCTGGGTTCGACATGGCGGTGCTTGAACAGGCACTCTCGAAAGCAACCTATCAGCGTATTGATGAAGTCCTTGAGGATCTCGATAGTGGCGTGGACGACGTTCCACTGGTGAAGATGCCATCGTTATCCGATGTGATTGTCGACATTCGCCACCCTGATGAAGCGGAAGCCGCCCCATTGGAGTTGCCCAACAATCGCGTCCTGACCATTCCATTCTATGAACTGGAGACGCGCCTGAGCGAACTTAATCAAGAAGCTCGCCATCTGTTTTACTGCCAAAAGGGCACCATGAGCCGTATTCACGCTCATCATCTGATATTGGAACAGAAAGGCAGCTTTGGGGTATTTCTGGATGACTGATAGCAACGGCTGAAGTTAATCAGAACCAAAATAAAAAGCACCCGTCATGGGTGCTTTTTTAGTTCAAGCCAGGTTTGACTGAAAGATATTACAGTCGATTTAATCCATTCAGGGCGGCAATACGATATGCCTCTGCCATGGTCGGATAGTTGAACGTGTTGTTCACGAAATAACGAAGAGTATTACCCTCGCCTTCCTGATTCATGATCGCCTGACCAATGTCAATAATCTCAGCCGCCTGGTCACCAAAACAGTGAATGCCCAGTATTTCCAGAGTTTGGCGGTGGAACAGGATCTTCAACATCCCCACGCCTTCACCTGTAATCTGCGCACGCGCAATACTTTTGAAGAATGCCTGACCGATTTCGTAAGGCACTTTTTCATCAGTTAGCTGGCGCTCGGTTTTACCAACAGAACTGATCTCAGGAATGGTGTAAATGCCGGTAGGTACGGAATCAACGCGATGGAAGTCTTCCGGGCTGGCAATGACAGAAGCTGCTGCACGCCCCTGGTCATAGGCTGCCGAGGCCAGAGCTGGCCAACCGATCACATCTCCAATGGCGTAAATATTTGGAACGGCTGTGCGGTATTCCTGATCCACATCGATCTGGCCGCGGGAGTTTGGCTCAAGGCCAATATTCTCAAGCCCAAGCCCGGCGGTGTTACCACTGCGGCCTGCGGCCCACAAGAACGCATCGGCCTTGACTTTTTTGCCTGATGCCATGGTCATAGTCACGAAACGATCATTTGCTTCGACCGAGTCAAACTGTTCGCTATGACGAATCAGGGCACCTTTGTCCCGCAGGTGATAGCCCAGCGCGTCCGAAATTTCAGCATCAAGGAAGTTCAGCAAGCGATCACCCGGGTGAATCAGATCAACTTTGACTCCCAGGCCAGAGAAGATGGATGCGTACTCACACCCAATAACACCGGCGCCGTAAATGATGATGGTGCGGGGGGTGTGCTCCAGCTTAAGCACGGTATCGGAGTCGTAGATGCGCTCATGAGTGAAGTCGATATTGGAAGGGCGCCATGGACTGGAGCCAGTCGCAATCACGATTTCATCAGCATGCAAGCGAGTGTTGGTCATCTCGCCCTGGTAGACCTCCACGGTGTTTGCGCTGGCGAATTTGGCTTCGCCTGTATACACCTTAATACGATTACGTGCGTAGAACTCAGTGCGCAACTTCACCTGCTTCGAGATGACTTTTTCAGCGCTTTTCAACACTTGCGGAAAAGAAAACCAACGCGGCTCGCCAATTTCACGGAACATGGGATTGGTGTTGAACTGGATGATCTGCTTGACTGCGTGACGCAGTGCTTTGGAAGGAATGGTGCCCCAGTGGGTACAGTTACCACCGACCAGAGATTTGTTTTCAACCACGGCAACTTTCTTGCCGTGCTTGGCAGCATTCATGGCTGCCCCCTCACCCGCCGGGCCAGCCCCGATAATGACCACGTCGTAGCGGTAATCTGCCATACCATTCACTCCATCAATTTGTTCTTTGAATATTATTCACGGCTTGTTGCACCAGCTGCGCGGTGCCTCCCTGCAATTATTCAGGGATTGGCGAAGCTCCTGCTTTACTTCGCCACGGCTTGCCTTCGAGCGTGCCTGCCCCTCGAAGGCTGGTAAAGACTACTTTTGTGTTGCGTCGTAAAACTCGGCGCCTGCGGAGTGCTTGGCGGCTTCCTTGCTTTCTTTCTCACATTTTTTCTTGTCACCACCGCAGATGTCACAGGCCGTGTCCATACCGATTGCACTCATGCCACCGCAAGAGCCAGCAATCGGCTTGCGCCCCATGATGACGCCAATGGCCATCGCTGCAACAATCACCATCATGGCGACAAATGCGGTCAAAATCATAGTCATGGTTAATAACTCCGGTTAGTGGTTGTCCGAGCTGGAAAGTTGATGATCAAACTTTTCATTGAATGCAGTTGACGTCACAACCGCAAAACCTTCCTGCTCTCGAATAATAAAATAGGCGGCCAGCTGTTGACGCTCTGCCAGCTCCAGCCCTTCTTCAGGGCCAGCTACATTAAGCGCCGTCGCCCAGGCATCCGCCATGGCACAGCTAGGATGAATCACTGTCACTGATGCCAGGTTATGAGTGATCGGGTAACCTGTCGCCGGATCTATGGTGTGCGAGAATCTGACCCCGTCGACTTCTATATAGTTGCGATAATCACCTGATGTAGCGACGGCCATATCCCCAGGCTCAATGATTAGCTGCCCTTCCCTCGCCGTCATTTGATAGGCCGGTTTTTCTACTGCAATCTTCCAGGCAGTGCCGCCTGGTTTCTGGCCTCGAGTTTTTAATTCGCCGCCAATCTCAACCAAATAGTCTCCAATTCCATCGGATTCCAGCAGTTCTGCAATCTTGTCGACCGCCCACCCCTTGGCAATGGCAGACAGGTCGATGTAGAGCGGACTGCTCAACGCAAGGGAAGGAGCGTCTGGATTCAGGTTTATTTTTTCAGAGCCAATTGCGGCTAGTAAGCCCTGAACTCTTTCGTCGGAAGGCTTCTTGTTCATGGCCTCTTCCGGGCCAAAACCCCAAATGTTGACCAAGGGGCCAACGGTGACGTCGAAGCGACCCTGGCTATCGCGAAAGACCTGGAGTGACTGCCCAAGCACCTCAGCCAGAGATTCAGATATTGGAATGGTGCCAGAAGTGTCTGTCGTTCTAATGCCCTGATTGATCAGGGATAATTCAGACGACGGATCATACGTAGAAAGGGCTTTATTTATAGCGATCAGTTTCCCATCGACGCGCTGCTTGAGAGGAAGGGATTCGAAGCCCTCCGCAGCCACAAAGCTGATGTTGTAGGTGGTGCCCATTGTCTGACCGTGAATCCTGGAGACAGCCAGCGGAGGTTGTGAGGAGGATGTGGATGCGGAGTCGCTTGCCTGGTTGCATCCAGTCAGGCCGATAAACACGATGGCGATCAAAAAGGCTTTGAGGGCTTGCAATATGAATGTCCCCGTCAGAAATGCCAGCAGTATACAGTGACTCATTAATAGAATCATTCCTGATAACCAGAAGGTATACACTGGCCATGGAAGCGACGACCTTCAAGAAGCTCGCCGCTGGAAGATTACAGATCAGTGCCTTTACTCTGCTCATCATTCCGCTTACTGAAACCCTGCCGCTTCAACGATGAGGCCATCAAATGCATCGGGGTTTACATGAATATATCCATATGTAATAACCATACAAGAAATAAGTATAAAAGTATGAGTTCATAGGCATATTGAATAAGTGATACGCTAATGAGTCGCGTAATCAATTACTGAGATGAAGTATGCAAGAAACCATGACTGACGAAATGCTTGAGCTGGTCGCTCAAAGATTTCGCTTATTGTCTGACCCCATGCGCCTGAGAATTTTGCATCACCTGCAATCTGGAGAGCGTTCCGTGGGCCAACTGGTTGAGGCAACAGGCGCCTCCCAGCCAAACGTTTCCAAACACCTGTCCACATTGAAAATGCACGGACTGGTAAAGCGGAGACAGGAAGGCAACATGGCTTATTTCAGCATTGGTACGCCGTTTGTGTTCGACTTGTGCAACTCGGTGTGTACCAACATGCAGGAAGAGTGGCAAGAGCGCCAATCTGTTCTGGGCGGTAACGGCTAGCTGCCAGAACACACCGGAGCTATGAAAAACGACGGGGGCTTATACGGATGAAGCCCCGACTTCAGCACTGGTACCAGTCCAGTACGTTCTGGACGCTTCACCGGTCGAAATCACCATACCCAGATCTCTTAGCGTTTCCAGTATCCCCCGAAACTGACCTTTGCTGATGCGAACATCATCAACGGCATGAGCCCTGGGGCAGCGCTTTAGCAACTGTTTTTTGACGGTCGCAGACACCACATTTTCCAGATGGAATCGCAGGCGATCCTCGCTAACACTGCTGGAAAGGATGGCATGCAAGGCGCGATGAATCTGATCCAGACGCACAGGCAGGAGCAACTCTTCAGTTGACAGGTTGCCACCTTCATAAACCTTGGCGGCAATCTGCAGATTCACAACCTGGCGGGTTTTTTCGAAGCGACGACGCGCGGCAACCGGATCAACCGAAGCCGTTGGCGTTGATTGGCGCAGCGGGGTCACAACGGCGCCTTTGGTGCTGGGGACGTGAGTCTTGATGTTGCCATCAGCTTTCACCCAGCCCCCTGCCAGTTTTTTTCTCATGGCCGCCACACTGACCCGAACGTGAGAGATCAATTCATCACGAAGATGCCAGCGTTTGTACTGACCCTGCTGGGTAACCAGTTGAGAAAATCCTTTAAGACGCCCCTGTTCAGGGGACAAATCGCGATCCGGAAGGTGCTGAATAAACGACAGAATGGGTTTTCCAGCCGTTCTTGCGTGTACGAATTCACGATGCAGAAAGCTGATTCCAGTCGGAGCCATAGGTCCGTAAGATTCTCCAACCAGCAAAATAAACAGATCCGCTGTTTCAATTTGCTGGCGAGACAGGCTCCAGTCGTAGCCACTGCCGTCGTCACGGCAAGCAAACCCTATGTTATACATCCCCTGGCGAGCCAGCTGTCGCTCTATTTCATATCGCTCAAGCTCAAGCCCTTCGGCATTGGATGCCAAATATACCAGGTGTCGTTTTCCGTCTGGCATTCACACCACCAATCAAAAAATGTCACTAACTGCGCAAGATTGTCACTATACCAGTGACAGGAATCTTAAAACATAGAAATATGCGCCGGTAGTAATCAATGAACCCAAAGTTGTAACCGCAATAGCATTGGCCGTGAGCGTAGCATTCCCGCCCATACTCCGGGACATGACAAAAGCCGCAGCCGCTGTTGGACTTGCCAGCATAATCACCATAACGCCCAACTCAATACCTTCAAACCCTGCCAAAAGACCAAAACAGAGCACCAGTCCCGGAAAAACAATCAGCTTGAGGAACGCTATCTGAAGAGTTACCTGATTGGCCCGCCGAAACTCAGCAAGACTCAACGAACCACCAATGCTGATCAACGCCAAAGGCAACGTCATGCTGCCAAGGCTGTGTGCTGCAGAAAGAACGACGTCTGGAAGTTTTATCGCCAACAAGCTGAACGGCAACGCCAACACTATCGCAACAATCAATGGATTGGTCAGAATCAGCTTCGCTTGCCCAACAAGTGACACATCCTGATCGTTTGCCAACACCATCACCGAGAGCAGGTTGTACATCGGCACACCAATGGCCAAAACCAGTGCTCCATATCGGGTTCCTTCTTCCCCAAAAGCATAGACCACCATCGCAATACCAATGATGCCAAGGTTGCTTCGAAAGGCCGCCTGCACAAACGCACTGCGATCCTGATCTGAAACTCCGGTCAATTTCGTCCAACCATAGCCCAGAATACAGCTGACCAGAATCGCTACCGTGACAAATATCAGTAGCGGAATGTGTTTTGACAGATCGGAATCCATGCCAGCGATCGCCAGGAAGACCAAAGTTGGCAAGGTCACTTTGAATACGAGCGAGGAGGCAACATCAATAAAATGCTGATCGATGATCCGCAGTTTTTTCAGTAATACGCCGAGTGATACCAGCAAACAAACGGGCAAAATCACCTGTACGGCAAACAGCAAGGATTCTAGGTGCATTTATTGACTCAGCAGACAAACATCGGTTTGGAATCGTTAAGATAAAATGAATTGTTGGTGCTAATCCGGTATATTTCGCGTTTTGCATCATCTCAGGCGATTCATGACCCGATCCAAGAAAACCCGCTCACTCAAACGCATTCACAAAGTCAAAACCGGCAATGCTGCCAAGCTGAAACGCGCAGCCGGTAACGACCGACAGTCGGGTAAGCGCACGAAGAAACGTACACCATCTCTGTACGAAAAGTTTTTGGCGGAAAACCCGGATGCCAAACAACATCAGCCAAAGCAATCGTCGAACGAGCCGAAGCCTGTCGAAACGCCTCAGCACACTGAGTTGAAGAAACCATCCAGAAACGAGCCGGACACGAAGGGGCGCAAAGATACACCAAAGTCGCTTCTGGATCAGCTCGATGATGTCGATTTCAAAGATATTTACTGATGTTCTGGAAAACGACCAAGCTGGATTTGATTTGCTATCCGCCCATGCCGGATCATGTCGCTCGCCCATGGGATGCGGCTGATGAGTACATATTGGAACGAGCCAATCCTGAAGAGAAGACACTGATTTTCAACGATCGGTTTGGTGCTCTGGCTGTGAATTACCCCGAGGCGAAACTATGGCTGGAGTCTGCCTGCGCGCGCATTGCTGCCGAAAAAAACCTTGGTCGCAATGAAATTGCCAGCCAACCGGATCGCTGGATAACTCACATCGAACCGGACACTCGCCAGATACTGATCAAGGCACCCAAGGATTTCGAACAACTGCAGTTCTGGCTTCATTTGATTCAGACAGACTGCCCGGACGCACGCATCCTGATTGCCGGGATGTCCAAACACATTCCAATCAGTTGGCTCACGTGGCTCGAAGCACACTGTGCGGCGTACACACAGCACCCAATCCAGCGTAAAGCCCGGTTAGTTGAAGTTGGCGGGCCAAATATTTCAGACAAGTGCATTCAACTGGATGGCTATCACTGGGAAGAGCTGGAATTACTCGCGACGCCAGGTGTTTTCGGACGCCACCACATTGATATCGGCAGTCGATTCCTGCTGGAAACACTGGCTGAACAACAACTGTCGTTTTCAGGTCGTCTGTGCGACCTCGGCTGCGGCAACGGCCTGCTCGGATTCACCCTTAAGCACTGCCATCCTGACCTGGAACTTGTGATGACGGATGACTCCTTTCAGGCGGTAGAATCGGCACGGGAAAACAGCAAAAGAAACCATCTGGACGCCACGATTGTTCATGGCGACACTCTGCTGAACACTCCCGGTCAGTTTGACATCATCGTCTGCAATCCGCCATTTCACGATGGCCACCGGCAACTGACCAACTTTGCACAGCGCATGTTCGAGCAATCAGCCAGACAACTGACCCCTGGCGGCCAATTGCTGGTGGTCGCCAATCGACACTTGCCCTATCCGGCATTGCTCAAACAGCAGTACCGACGCGTGCAGGTCGTGAAGCAGAATCCAAAATTTATCGTTTTCCAGTGCTCGCTGGCCAAACACACAAAAGAGAATACGCTTGCATGAATGCCATTCAACGTAGTTTGACCGCCCTGTCTCTGGCAACCATCAACCAGCCGCACATCGCTCTCCTGAAAGAGCAGGGCGTTGACGTTGCGCCCTATCAAAAGTTACTGCAAAAACAACGAAGCTACCTGTCCGGCGAGCTCAAATCAGAAGCCAATCTGTTGCGCTTCTTCGAACAGTTTTCCGAATGGCGGCAGGCTCAGCCTCTTGATGCCAACCTGAACGATCGCATAGTGGATCTTTGTTGCGCGTCTCTCTATGGATCCGTGGAAATGATGCACGACTCTGAGTGTGACGACATTGAATTGTTGTACGGATACGTTGATCAGCTTTTTGCCGAAATCGACGAGCTGGGCGGGGAAAGCGAAACACTTGCACAGTACTTTGAAGACATCAAAAGTGAACTGTCAGAACACTTGAACAATGTGTCGCAACGCCCTGTAAAGAAAGAATTTTTCAAGTGGCTGGATGAACAGGACATCAGTCTCTTTGGTCTGTCGAGCTAACCCCTGCCGCACGAATCACTATCGAATTATCGGAACTCCCTTAGCATGAAAACTGAACTTCTCTCACCCGCCGGGACTTTCAAAAACATGGAATACGCGTTTGCCTATGGCGCTGACGCGGTATACGCAGGACAACCCAGATACAGCCTGCGGGTTCGAAATAACGATTTCACGCTAGACAATCTGGAGCGCGGAATCGCACGCGCCCACGAACTCGGCAAACAGTTTTACGTCGCTAGCAACATTGCGCCGCACAACAGCAAGGTCGATACGTATCTGCGCGACATTGAACCGGTTATCGCAATGAATCCAGATGCCCTGATCATGTCCGATCCGGGCTTGATCATGATGGTCAAGGATCGTTGGCCAGACACCGTTATTCATCTTTCCGTACAAGCCAATGTCGTCAATTACGCCTCAGTTGAATTCTGGCGACGCCAGGGCGTTAGCCGAATCATTTTGTCCCGCGAACTGTCTCTGGAAGAAATTGCAGAAATTCGCCAGCGCTGCCCTGAAATGGAAATTGAAGTCTTCGTTCACGGTGCCTTATGCATCGCCTACTCTGGCCGCTGCCTGCTGTCCGGGTACATGAACCACCGCGACCCCAACCAGGGCACCTGCACCAACGCCTGCCGCTGGAACTACAATGCGCACGAAGGCCAGGAGACCGATTCCGGCGATATCATTCCGGTCGGCACATCGGAAATGGATGCAGAACAACCCCTGTTCAGTCCCGCCCGATCGACGCTGGGCGAAGGCGGCACAACCGACAAGATATTCCTGCTTCAGGAAGGCAATCGTGACAACGAGTACATGCCTGCGTTTGAAGACGAGCACGGCACCTATATCATGAACTCCAGGGATCTTCGTGCCATCCAGCACATCGAAAAACTGGTCGAGCTGGGCGTGCATTCTCTTAAAATCGAAGGCCGCACCAAATCCCATTATTACGTTGCCAGGACAGCCCAGGCTTATCGTCAGGCGATTGACGATGCCCAGTCAGGCAAAAACTTTGATAAAGGCCTGATGGATACATTGGAGAACATGTCCAACCGGGGATACACAGAAGGCTTTTTCCGTCGCCATGTACACGATGAATATCAGAACTATGAACGCGGGGTCTCCGTCAGCACGCAACAGCAGTTTGTTGGTGAAATAATATCGACCGAGGGTTCGGTACTGCGAGTCAACGTAAAAAACCGCTTTGAAGTGGGCGACACTCTGGAACTAATGACCCAGGGCGGAAATCACGTGTTTACGCTGACCGGAATTCGGGACAAACAAGGCAATAATCGTCAGGACGCCCCTGGCTCCGGCTTTATTGTCGATATTGATGCACCAGACGGCATACAGTATTCCAGCCATGATAAGATGCTGCTGATCAGGAACCTGCCGGGGGCCTGAGTTCGTCCATCGCACTTTGATCCTGGCATCTCGCATGCCAACAAAAGGGGGGATTATGATCCGGAAATTACTCGCACTGTGCTTGCTGGTAACAACCTGGCTGACGGCTCCATTGACCGTACATGCCAAGACCGACCCCCTCATTGTTGTTCGCTCAACAGCTGCGGAACTGACGACTCGACTCGTCGAGGACAAAGCACTCATCACGGCGCAAAGTCACTATCTGGAGCAAATGATTGAAGATCTGCTGTCTCCAGTGGTCGATTATCGACATATGAGTCGTCAGGCATTGGGAAAATACTGGAAACGCGCATCCGAAGGACAAAAACTCGAATTCCAGGCCACCTTCAAACGCAAACTGATTCGAACGTATTCCCACGCATTTAAAGCATTTCAGGGTCAGGAACTCCACTTTGGCCCGGCGCTCTTTCAGGACAACAACACCGACAGAGCCTTGATTCGCAGCTATTTGAAAGATAGCGAAGGCAAGCGGGTTCATCTCGACTATCGCCTGCATCATCAAAACAGCTGGCAGATTCACGACATCGTGATTGAGGGCATTAGCCTCGCAAAAACCTTCAAAGACCAGATTCAAGACCTGATCAAGCAAAATGGACTCAGCAGAGCGCTTTCAAAACTGAATCGGGAATTCCCGGACACTCGCCCCAAAGTCGTTCTGGGATCAGACAACTGGGCGCCATATGCCAGTGAGACACTGCCCGACAAAGGCTTGGCCGTTGCGATTGTGTCCTCAGTTCTGGAACATCTGGGTTATCGGGTGGAAATCCGTTTTTCACCGTGGAAAAAATTGCTGGAGGAAGCATCAGAAGGCAATCTTGATGGCTTGCTAGCCACATGGCCAAACCAGACTCCGCCCTATTTTCTGCTTTCGGAAGCCTATTTGAAAAGCGAACTGCGGTTTATCAAGCGCTCCGATGATCCCTTTACCTACAAAAATCCCGATCAATTGAGCCAGTTCCTGCAGGACAAATCCTATCGCCTTGGTATTTTTGCCAACTATAACTATCAGGACTACATCGGTGAGATTGAAGGACACTTTGATGTGGAAAAGCTCGATTATTGCTCTCAGCTATTTCGCGAAGTGGCCAGTAACAATATCGATCTTGCGCTCGTCGACCGTTGGATTGCAGACAATGAACTGGCCAGCAAAGAAAACATCGCCGATTACCTGAGCATGGTTCCAGAAGGCATCGCAGAAACCAGCATTCATCTGGCCCTTAGCCAGCAAAACTCCGCATTAAACTCCAAAACACTTTTGGAGGGATTCAACAAGGTACTCGCCCGTTTACAGCAGAGTGGCGAGTACCAGGATCTACTTATCAGGCACCAGTACCCTCAGTAATGATTCTCGACCATATTATTCATCAAGATGACGACATCATCGCTCTCGACAAACCCGGTGGATTATTAAGCGTTCCCGGCGTTCGTAACAAAGACTCAGCCCATGGCAGGTTAGCCAGCGAAGTTGGCGAACTGCACATCGTCCACAGACTTGACCAGGACACCTCTGGAGTCATTGTGTATGCACGTCACAAGGATGCACTCCGATATCTGCAGCAGCAGTTCGAACACAGAAAAACCGGCAAGATATACGAAGCGCTGGTCGATGGTGTGGTTTCATCCAGTTCTGGCTGCATTAACCTGCCCATCAAGGTTGATTGGCCCAATCGCCCCTTACAGATGATCAGCCACAGCGAGGGGCGTTACGCGTTGACGCGCTGGCGAAAAATGGGCATTGAAGGCGGCAAGACGCGCATGGCCCTGTATCCGAATACCGGGCGCTCCCACCAACTGCGAATTCATATGCAGCAGATCGGACACCCAATTATGGGCGATCCCTTCTATCACCCGGACTTTACTCGCGAACAGAAAAGCCAGATGTGCCTCCATGCCAGGGAATTAACTTTTTCCCATCCCGGTTCTGGACAGGCCATGACACTGACCTGCCCTCCCCCATTCTGAGATGAGTTACGACCGGTGTTTTTGCGCCAGTCGCAAACACCAGAGATACACCGCAAAAAGCACCATTCCAATAACAGCGATAACGGTTGCAATGCCACCAAACAGGAAAGGTGCTTTCATCAGAGTGCTCATCAAGGAGTCCTGATAGTAAAAAAACCAGTCATGATCCGGTGGGAAGATCCAGATATGCACCTGATAGAAAACAGCTTTGGCACCAGCCAGTGCAACCCAGGCCGCAATCCCTGCAATCACCAGACCGACCAGTCCGAACTGGACAGGCCATGATGGAAAAAAACCTCGCCATATCATCAAGACAGGAATCAATACGGCCACTGGCAAGCAGACGAAGAGCAGCGCTCTCAAACTGTCGATCAGGTTTGCAACATCCTGAAGGTGAACCACCTCCGGTGCTCTCAGCATGGCCTGCTCCCCATCGCGATAGTCGAAGCTGATTTCTGCCAATCCCAGCCCATGGTGATGCACTGCATGGGTAATTTCCGAGAACAATCGGATGTGCTCCTGAGGCGCAATCAGTTCCAGGCCATGGACATACCGGTTTTGGGGTCCGAACTTGTCAATATGGGCCTGAATCTCGTAAAACTCATACCAGAAGGAAAACCCGTAATCCCACACAGACAAGAGAAACCACCCCAGTAACAGCGAAGCTGTCAAAGCGGAAAACAGTGCCAGAAACCAGCCAAGTTGCGCACCAGCGCTAGATGCCTTTGATGTCATCATTCCATCACTCCAGAGTCTTGATAAAAGCCACCAATGGCCTCCGCCACACTGCCGACCTGATCAGCATCCAGGTGACAGTGATGATGTCCTTCCACATTGATCGCCATGGCGTTTGGCACAAGCGGCAAACGCTCATCAATGATTGCTTGAGACAGGTAACCCTGATTAGCCTTGATCACCAGAACAGGACACTCTATGGATTTCAGGAAAGAGGCCAGGATCTCAGGCGTAAAACGAAATCGCGACCTCAACCTCAATCGCGGGTCTGTTCGCCACCGCCACCCATCTGGCACTTGTTGCAGGTTACGCAACACAATAGGACGAACAACCTCCTCTGGCTGATGGCCTGCCTGTGCCCGAGCATGAACAGCCTCGTCCAACCTATTGAATATTCTCGGAGATTTCTGTTTGGTGGGCACAATCGCCTGACGAAAATTGGCGACAGTATCCTCTGTAGATTGAGTCAGCGGCCCGAACACATCGATACTGATGACACTGGCTACTTTTTCCGGAATAGATGCAGCAGTCAGCAGCGAAACGGCTCCGCCCATGGAATGCCCCAACAAATGGACCTTCTGGTCAAACGAGCGTGCAATCTCGGCGACGGCCTCGACGGGTGTCCAGATGTGATAGTCCGCTTCCGGTGGTAACCAGGGCGCCAATCCATGACCGGGCAAATCAATGCATATAAGGTTGCAGTGTCTCAGAAAGGGAGCAAGACGCTCAAAACTTGCGGCGTTATCCAGCCAGCCGTGAGATGCCAGAATGATCTCGCCGTTGGGATCGCCCCACTGAAGGGCCGGTAATGCGCCGAAGCGCGTGTTCATAGAGACAGGTTTCAAAGCTAACCGCCATTGCTAGGTTCAGATCAATGGCGGTGGATTATTGCAGCTTGGCCGCTCGGCTTCACCCGTCAAAACGGTGTGTTACTGATTATTCTCAAGCGCCGGATACCAGACTCCAACCACCGACATGCAACCGGGCCCGGCGACATCACCTTCAAGAACCCAGCATTCCGCAGGCGACCAGGGCTGTTCGCGGACTTCGCCGTCGATCAGGTACGAGGCAATATGACCCACCAAAGGCAAGTGAGACACCAGAACGACATCAGTGCCGGATGATTGCAACTGGTTAATCACATCAGAGACCTCCCGGTCGGGAGTCAGACTGGCATTGGACTGAATGTCATAACCCGTGGAAACCGAGATATTCTCGGCAGTTTGAAGTGTCCGGCGATAAGGGCTGGCCCAGCAGGCAGGATGGTCAAAAGCCTGTGATTTCAGCCAGCCAGCGTTCGAGGTCGTCGGCCAGCTCGCCGGCCGACCG
>PBNY01000060.1 GCA_002723385.1 Oceanospirillaceae bacterium
CAAGATCAAGGTGCTCAAAAGAATGGCTTACGGATACCGGGACAACGACTACTTCTTTTTGAAAATCAAAGCGGCGTTTCCCGGTAAAGTGCGATGAACCTTTTTTATGACTGCTATGACCCCAGCGCCTGCAAAAGCCGCTGGGTCGGAAACGGCGCTGATCAGCTGGCCGGTTCCTTTTTCTTCTTCTTGAACCAGTTGGCCACATCGACCACCTGTACAAAGCGGAATACCAGCACCGCGTGCATGATACCGATCAGCACGCCACCCATGGTGTCACCGGAGCTGAACAGTTCCCACACCAGAGTTGGCAATGTCAGGATCGGAAACCAGGCCACGAAGCGGTAGAAGAAATTCTCGAAGTTGGAAATCGCCTTGTTTTCCTTTTTCGGTTCTTCCGGCTGCTGCTTTTTCTTGTCTTTTTTCACGATTTTCCCCTGCTGCAATGCATGACGAAATCCGGGAGTGGTGGATTCTGTCGGTGTTATTGTTGTCGTTTTTATGATCACAGCTGACCATATCAGGACATGTCGTGCCACTAGTCCTTGGTCGCAGGATCAATTCAGGGGGATTACAATAGCTGTCCTTGCCCGGTTTTCATCATTTTATGCTGCCACTGGTTTACCACCCGAACTACTCCTGCCCGTTCCCGGAAAAGCACCGCTTTGTGATGTCGAAGTTTGTGCGCCTCTATCAGCACGTCTGCGATCAGGGGCTGGTCGATAGCAACCTGTTCCAGCCGGAAGCGTCGGATATCCGCACCCTGTCGATCGCCCATTGCGAGACCTATCTGACCGAGCTGGTGCACAACAGCATGGACGCCAAACGCTGGCGGCGCATCGGCCTGCCCTGGAGTCAGGGGCTGATCGACCGTACCGTCACCTCGCCCAACGGCACCTTGCTGGCGGCACGACTGGCGCTGGAATACGGCATGGCCAGCCATCTGGCGGGCGGCACTCATCATGCGCATTTCGATTTTGGCAGTGGCTTCTGTTTGCTGAACGATCTGGCTTACGCCGCGCGCTCGTTACTGCGGACGGGGGAAGTGAAGTCGATCCTGATCTTTGACCTCGACGTGCATCAGGGCGATGGCACCGCCGCCATGCTGGCCAGCGAACCGCGAGCCTTCACCTGCTCAATCCACTGCGAGAAGAACTTCCCGTTCCGAAAAAGCGAGAGTGATCTCGACGTCGGTCTCGACACGGGCCTGGCCGATCAGGCCTATCTTGATGTGGTGGAAAACACGCTGGTGGACTTGCTGGAACGACTGCAGCCCGACCTGGTGCTCTACGACGCCGGTGTCGATGTGTGGGAACACGACGAACTCGGACACCTGAACATCAGCTCCCATGGCATTCAGGAGCGCGACGAACTGGTACTAAGGCATTGCCTGAAGCGGTTTATCCCGGTCGCCACCGTGATTGGTGGCGGCTACGACCGCGATCATCAGCGGCTGGCAGAGCGTCATTCCAGCATCGTCAAAACCGCCAGCCATCTGTTTCCGGCCTATTTGTAAGTCTTGAAGATAAAGGGTTACTGGCCGGAGCAAGCCGAACCGGTTTCCACCGGTGGCTGGTGCACCGGCACATCCACTTTGCCGGACGCAATGACTTCACCCAGCTGCCACAAGCGCCATTCACCGGGCTGGTAACGCTCCCAGCTTTCATCACAGGTCAGCGGTTCCGTGGCAATGATGCTGACGACATCGGCGGGCGTGGTTTCAGAAGCGAAATCCACCGCCAGCTCGGTGTCCTTCAGCTCCGCCGGGCCAAACGGCGCACGCCGGGTGATGCTGGCCATCTTGGTGGTGCAGAAAGTGAACAACCAGTCACCGTTGCTCAGCAGGCAATTGAACACGCCTTGCTGGGCGTATTCTTCCGCCAGAGCGACCAACCGATCCGCCAGCTGCAACGGCATGGCATCACGCGGCAGGTTCTGGCGCATCTGATTCATCAGGTCGCAGAAAATATCCTCGCTGTCGGTATCACCCACCGGCTCGTACATACCCACCCGACGGGTGAAGCGGGTCAGCTGACCGTTGTGGGCGAAGACCCAGTAACGGCCCCACAGCTCACGCACAAACGGATGGGTATTGGCCAGGTTGATCGACCCCACATTGGCCTGACGGATGTGAGAGATCGCAGTTTTGCTCTTGATCGGATAGTCCTGCAGAAAGCGCGCAATGCGGGACTGACAGCTCGGCTCGACATCGTGGAAGGAACGCACGCCCTTGCCTTCGTAAAACGACACGCCCCAGCCGTCCTTGTGCGGCCCGGTTGCACCGCCACGCTGGATCAGGCCAGAAAAACTGAAGCATAAATCGGTGGGGGTGTTGGCGCTCATGCCAAGGAGTTCGCACATGGTTTTGTCTATTCCGTTAACTAACTGCTAAGCCGATAGTCTAGCGACTAAAACAAACGGGTGCATGGGCCGGGTCAATTCCTGGCCTGCCTGGTGTGCACGTTTGTGGTTGATGCCGATAAGTAAAGGTACCGACCCAACAAACCAGTGGTAGTAATTATAGCCGCCGTCCCGGATTGACTGATTGTGTACCGAACGAATGGGTTACACTTGAGACCCAATTCGCCGCCGGATGCCTGCAATGACCCGAGATATCCACTCGATAACCCGTCACTTTCTGGAGCTGGACGCGCTCAAACAGGTGCAACGCAAAAGCTACATCAGCGGCGAACCTGCCCGACTTGAAAACTCCGCCGAACACTCCTGGCATCTTGCCATGGCCTGCTGGTCAATCGCCCGCAGCTTTGACCTGACCAACACCCACGGCATCGACGAAGGCAAACTGATCAAACTGGCGTTAGTCCACGACCTCGGCGAGATCGACGCGGGCGACACCTTTCTCTACGCCGAGACCCGCGCCGACGCCCACAAGGCCGAACGTGACTGCATCCGGCGACTCGCCAGCCACGAAGGCAACGGCATTCACGACCTCGCCGACATCTGGGAAGAACAGGAAACCGGCACCAGCCCCGAAACCCGACTGCTCAAGGTCATCGACCGCCTGCTGCCCTTTATGCTCAATATCGAAAGCCAAGGCCGCACCTGGCAGGAACTGGGCGTTAAACGCCATCAGGTCGAACGGGCACATGCGTTTATCGAAGGGGAATTCCCCGAAGTGCATCAGTGGATAACGGAACAGATTGAACGAGCGGTGAGGGAAGGATGGCTGGCGGACTAACGAGTTACAAATGCCACTCGTTCCCACGTTCTACGTGGGAATGTGGCGAATCCGAGACCAGCAATCTGAGTGGTTGAACCGACATGTAGTCAGTAGGGTGCATTAGCGAAGCGTAATGCACCAAGCTTGGTGGTAGATAGCTAAGTTTTTGATATATATAGATTTTATAATTATTTCAGAACATTTTTCTAGGTGCTACTTGAATTGACGGTTATAGCGCCAATGTATATAGAAATACTGCGCCAGGAATCGACGATATGCCTATTCAGACCCACTTCGACAAATTCAACCAAGCCATCTATCTAACCAATCAATCATCTGGTTATAAAAAAGCAAAAGAAAAGGATGAAAGTATTCTAAATGATCTAAAACAGCATTTCAGAGATAAAGAATGCCCTATTAAAGATACTTTTTTGCAAGGATCATTTTCTGTTGATACAGCAATCAACAGTCTTGAGGGTGACTATGATGTTGACAGAGCTTTAGTCATCGATGAGAACAATGCACCAACCGACCCGATAAAGTTAAAAGAAGTTGTTCTCGATGTTTTAAAAAAAAGGAATTTTAAAAATCCAAAAGTTAAGAAACCGTGCGTAACTGCGGATTACTTGAGCATCAATCTTCATATTGATTACACAATATACACTCTGGATTCTTTGGGAAATTACAAACTGGCAGTAGGAAAGCTAGGCTCCTCAGAAAATAACAAAGAATGGTCTCCATCCGACCCTAAAGGACTGATTGAGTGGATTAATGGCTATTCTTCTTATGGCAGCGATGGCTTGGCAAAGCGAAAACAGTACAAGAGACTAGTTCGCTATATGAAGCGCTGGAGGGATGTTAATTTCAATGAGCAGTCTAGAAAGAAGCTCTTCTCCATCGGTCTGACAATTATGATCAAGGAACAATATAAGCCCAGTGCCTACGCAGAAATTGAGAATGATTTGGCTGTTCTGGAAGAAACTATCAGAAACATACTCAATGCTGAATATATACGATCAGAGTATTCTCCAGATCTGCCGCAGTATCGAATATATACAAGTTTGCCCACGCGTCCTTTTAGAGACGTTTTTCAACATAAGGTTGATGGTGGTCAATCTGTATCTGGTAGTGATAAAAATATAGGTACTCAGTTCAGGAATAAGTTACAAACACTATTGTCGCAATTAGAAAACGCAATTGCTGAAACTGATGAGATCAAGCAATGTGAAATTCTGAATAAAGTATTTGGTGATGACTTTAAAGTCCCCAGTTCTGCTGGCTCTACAGGAAGTGGATCTGTAGGAGGAGCAGTTGCTGCCTCATACTTCCCTACAGCTGGTGCTTCAGGGACTTCTCAAGGTGCATAAGCTAGATTATTCCAAGGTATACGAGCACTTTCTGGATTCAGAATATGATGTTGAACCATTAGAGTTGATGGGATGCGACTTTCTTCGAGTGCATCTCCAAATAGAAAATGATGTAGTTAGTCTTTTGCATTGCTGTGTAGCAGAGATTACATCCCTGCCACACTTCTATTTGGAAAATCATGAAAAATATGGACGGCTAGCCCATGTTTTACCCGTCGATATTCCTATTATGAGCGGGCTGGGGGCCGTCTGTGTAAATAATCTGGACTCGGTTTCTGTTAACTATGAATGTCCTGAGTTGGCTTTTGAGGAATCAATTCGGCGGCATAAGAATCTTTTGACACAGCTTTTGACAGACAACGAGTTCAATAAAAGCGAGTTGTTGAGGGAGTTTTCAACCAACTGGCAAGCTGCGTGGATTGATGGTCAGAAGAAACAAGTGGAATCCTTGGTCTGCGTAAGCGGCTCAGATGAGTTTGATATTTTAAAAATATATCGGCCAGTTTCGAAGTCGGCTGTTAATCCGTTGGGTCGAGCATTTGTTGCGTTACCGGAAATTCTTATTGATTCAAATGTTTCTGGTTACCTACTTGTTCAACACAGGTCAGACGCTTCTGAGGCGATTACGATATTTAATATTTCAATTCATAAAATAGGTTTGGATTTCCCTAGAGATGAGGCGGAACTCAAAATATGGGTAGCAGATTGCTTGAGTATAGTTGGAGGTAATGCCAGGGTTGGTATTGATCAATTCCTAAAAACTAGAAGATCCAAAGAATTTTGGGGAATCTTTAAGGTTGATACCCCATCGGGAAAGTCATATTTTGGGGTTCGTTTTATCTGTAAATCCAAAAAATCATTTCCAGATACCTTGGAGGGGTTGTCATATTGGAGATTAGAGCCTATCTCTTTAAATATTCTTAATAAAAATGAAATTCTACCGCGTAGTGGAGGAGAAATATCTCTTGCTGAAAAGAAATTATTACTAATCGGTTGTGGATCTGTTGGTAGTGAAGTAGCAGACAAACTCGGAGCTTCTGGCATAGGGAAAATTACTATTTCTGACCCTGACCATTACTCGTCATCAAATATTTATAGACACCTTCTGGACTCTAACTATCTTTTTTCTCCTAAGTCGTCATCGGTCTGTGGTAGGTTGGCGATTAAGTATCCTTGGATTAGTGTGAAGCCTAGTCTTAGCTCTATTTTAGATCTTCGTAAAAAAGAATTGCTTCGTGGATTTGACTTAGTGATTATAGCCATTGGATCTCCAACACAGGAACGAATTTTTCAGGACTTTATTTCTAAAAATAATCTAGATGTTCCTGTTATATATACCTGGCTGGAAGGTTATGGAATTGGTGGGCATGCTGTGTTAGATGTCCCAAAAAGCAAAGGGTGTTTGAAATGTGCATATGTCGATTCAGACAATGGAATAAGAGGCTTGGCATCAAATCTAAACTTTCTAGAGCCTGATCAGGATATTGTTAAAAACTTTGCTGGTTGTGGTGAGATGTTTATTCCGTATGGGCACCTTAATTCAACTCAGACGGCATTAATTACTGTGGACTTAGCACTGAAGTATTTACGAGGTGTACAGCATGAATCTGCTAAAGTTAGTTGGAAAGGAAGCTGTGATGATGCTGTCGTTCAAGGGTTAAAACTAAGCCAGCGTTATAAAAAGTTTAGCAGGAATCTTGAAATACAATCCTTGTATCATCCGATGTGTGATATTTGCTCAGATAACGAGCTGTTTGTATTTGAGAAACGAGGAATTAAGGTTCGAATCCCAAAGACTATAATTGAAGAACTAAATTTATATAAACAGATTGATGTTCATGCCGTAGAGTCAGCTGGACTTTTAATCGGCTACATCCAAGGTGATGTATATACTATTAATAGAATTACATGCCCTCAAGAAAAAGACACTCAAAAACGTTCGTATTTTAAGCTTGATCATGCTTCACATCAGAAAGTCGTTGATGAATGCCATGCCAGTTCTGATGGTGTTCTTGGATATATCGGAACTTGGCATACACACCCACAACCAGTACCTTCTCCATCCACAATAGATTTAAAGGATTGGGTGTCTCATAAAACTGAAAATTGTGATAGGCAGTTGTTTTTCTTGATAATAGGTGTGAATGAATTGAAGGTGTTTAGTATTGTGGATGGGGTATCTATTGAATTAATACGAGTGGGGGATTTTTAATGTGGGAGAATTTTAAATGGCTTTGGGTAACAGCTTTAAAGTATAAAAAGACACCCTATCCTAGAATTCGTTGGGGGGTAGGCCTTTGTGGAGTTCCATTGCCGTTTAGTGCTCTGTTTTCTATCGGTATTGTTAATGTCGAGTTTGAGTCTGGATATATAGTTGAGTCTATGTCTATTTCAGCTCAGGAAGCGTCTGCTTATTCTTTTGTAATCTCACTTATTTTGCTTTTTATTGGAGGTGGTCTAATATTCTCCGAGTTAAAGTCAAAGACTCGATATACATCGAAATTATTAATTGCTTCATTACCTAGGGTATCACGAGAATTTCCAGAAAATGTTCTTGATCCAGCAGAGAAAGAATTTTGTCGTGAATCTGTCGTTTTAGGACAGTCTGTTAGTGGTGATGATGAGCATATTGAACGACAGGCTCAATTTTATAATGCTGAATTTTTAGTTGATATATTAAATCGCTTTGTTGTTCAGGAAGACTGTAAAAAATTGTACATCGGTGGTTTGGCCAGAATTCCATTTCTTATTGCTTATGGTTATATGCTGAAGAATTTAAAGTGCGCGATTGTTTATTTTGATAAGTTTCATAGAAACAGCACATGGCGATTACTAGATGAAGAGGATATAAAAATTGGCATTGAATTCAGTGAAACTATAGAGGTTCAACCGAGTTCATCTGGAGATGTGGGATTGGCTATTGGATTTAGCACCCAGATAAATCGAGGGCAGTTGCCAGTTCATTTGCGTGAACACACTTTTATTGCCTCATCTAATCAAAGTACCGATAGAAACTTGATTAAGAACCAAGAAAACCTAGTTAGGGTTTCAAATGAAATTTGTAAAGTTATAGATAAACTATCGCATAAAGAAGGCTGCAAGAAAATTCATTTGTTTCTTTCTGTACAGTCAACCCTAGCAATTGACATAGGTAGACGATACCAAGAAGGAACCCATAAGAATTGGGTGATATATAATTTCTCACCTGACTCCGATTCGTACTCATGGGCCTTGGAACTGTCAAGGACTGGAGTTAAATATGTAGAAGTATCGAATTAGTAGAGGATGCTCATAGTTCTGTACCAGCTTCTTATGCGTGTCGGTGCAATACGCGCTCCGCGCTATTGGCACCCTACGGATGAATCAAACCACCAATCCCAACGGCAACCACGCGGGAGCATGGTTGCCAGATCAGTTAATCTTCCAAAAGACCCAGCCACACCTTACTCTGCCATTATCTCAATCACTCTCGGATCAAGACAGGATCGCAGGAATCGGTTCATCGGTTGCTGGTTGTTGGAGGGATAGAACTCCAGCATCAGTTGGTTGAATTCCAGCCGTCGGCTGGCGGGCAGGTTGATTACCGGGTATCCGGCATTCAGCAGAATGCCGTTCATCATAAAGCGGCCCATGCGTTTGTTGACGTTCCAGAAAAACGGGTTGCGGGCCATGGTCAGAAATACGTGGATCGCACGATCGTAGATGTCGTCGAGTGTTGCCATATCCTTGACCATCAACTCAAAGGCGTCGGGTAGCTGATTTGCTGACGGCGGTGTGTATTCAGTGCCTGTAATCAGAACGCCTCCGGTTCTGAATTTGCCCCATTCCAGCGCTTCTTCCCGGCCTGCCAGATCATGAAGTCTGAACGCGGTTTCGGTATCCACCCGGAATTCGTCGTTTTTCACCAATAAAAACAGCTCTTGCCAGGCTTTGCCCTGATTGGCCGTGATGTTCTGATCGCTGAGTTTTCGACCGCCAATGGTAATGCCATCCAGGATGGTTTGAACCTCGGGCAGAGTGAAGTTGATGTCTTCCAACTGGATGGCGTTATACACCAGTGTGGAGATTTCATGCTTCGCCAGCATCAGGGCTTTGGCACGGTTGGGCTTCATGGATTGAAACTGATTGGGTGTCATGGGCTAACAGATGTGAAGTGTGGTACCTGAATTATGTTCTTCCCGTTGGCGGATGCCAAATCAGGCCCGCTGGTGCAATACTCACTCCTCGCTATTGGCAATTTACGTGATGAATCAAACCTTCTTTTTTCGCCCTTCTTACACCCTTCTTACACCTTCGACGACAGTCACGCAGGAGCCTGTTGGTCAGGTTGTTGCGCTCTGTGTATTCGTGGACACTAGCAATAGGTCTTAGATTGTATGCAATCCAGGCCTTATTGAGCCTTTCGTTCTTGCCTGTAGGTGTTCTGTGGCTATTATCGTCGACAATCCTGATGGGGTAGTAATCTTGTTTGCAGGAAATCCCGGTTTGTTCGATGGCCGGGTGTTCGTGCGAAGAAGGTTGCAGGTTCAGCAACGTCCTCTCTGCGTAAGGTGTACAACATGACACGTTCTATCGATTTCGATCCATCCAGTTCTGTAAGAACACTTCCCGGAACCGAGCACAGCTATCACAGCCTGCCTGATACCGCCGAGCAGTTTGGTATCAAGCTGGATGAACTCCCTTTTTCTTTGCGTCCGATTCTGGAAGGGATCGCCCGTAACGTTGGCCAGAACGGTGTTACTGCTGAGCAGGTCAAGGCACTGGGCGGCTGGACAGAGCATCAGGGCAAGGAACCGATCGAAATTCCGTTCACCGCTGGTCGCGTCATCATGCATGACCTGAGCGGTACGCCTGCGATTGTGGATTTCGCTGCGATGCGTTCTGCGGTTCAGCGTATGGGTCTGAACCCGGCAATCATCGAGCCGCTGGTGCGTGCGGATCTGGTCATCGACCACACCGTAACCATGGACAACACCGGCAGCCCGGCGTCTCTGAAGATCAACGGTGAGCTGGAAGCAGCACGAAACGTAGAGCGTTATGCCTTCCTGAAATGGGGTGCGCAGGCGTTCCAGACCATCCGTATCATTCCGCCTCAAACCGGTATTGTTCACCAGGTGAACCTGGAATATCTGGCCCAGGGTTACCTCAATATGAACGGCCTGATGGCGCCGGACACGCTGATCGGTATGGACAGTCACACGCCAATGGCGAACGCGCTGGGTATTGTCGGCTGGGGTGTTGGCGGTATTGAAGCGGGCGCTTCGATGCTGGGTCAGCCGATGCAAATGCTGGCTCCTGAAGTGGTCGGTGTTGAGCTGACGGGCGCACTGCGAGAAGGCGTAACCGCTACCGATCTGGTGCTGACCATCACGGAAATGCTGCGTAAGTTCCCAGGCGGTGTGGTTGGCAAGTTCGTTGAGTACGTCGGTGAAGGCACCGCCAATCTGTCGCTGCCTGACCGCGCGACCATCGCCAATATGTCGCCTGAGTACGGCGCGACCATGGGCTTCTTCCCGTTTGACGAAGTCTCTGCCGACTATATGAAAGCTACCGGTCGTGACGGTGAGCTGCCGCTGCAATTCTACAAAGCGCAGAACATGGCCTGGAAAGCCGGTCAGAAGCTGCCGAAATACACCGATCTGCTGCATCTGGATCTGTCCACGGTTGAGCCGTCTGTTGCAGGCCCGAAAAAACCTCAGGATCGTCTGCCGCTGGGAGAGCTGGGCAATGTGTTCAGCAAGGCGGCCTCTGAAGGCGAGCGTACCCCGGAAGTGGTCAAGGTCACGCCAATGAAGGCCGACGACGCGGGTATTTTTGCTCCTTTACCAGAAAGAGAGTTAAAAGACGGCGATATCGTGATTGCGGCGATCACCGCTTGTACCAACACTTCCAATCCTGGCTTGCTGATTGCGGCGGGCTTGCTGGCGAAGAAAGCCAACGAGCTGGGCATGAAGGTTCCGGCTGGCGTGAAAACCTCACTGGCCCCAGGGTCACCGGTTGCCACCGACTTCCTGACCAAAGCCGGACTGCAACAGCATCTGGATGCGCTGGGCTTCAACACCGCCGGTTACGGTTGTACCACCTGTGTGGGTAACTCTGGCCCATTGGCCCCCAGCATTGAAGACGCGCTGCAAAACCACGACATCATCGCGGCATCGGTACTGTCCGGTAACCGTAACTTTGAAGGTCGTGTGCACCCGGATGTCGACACCAACTTCCTGATGTCACCGCCGCTGGTTGTGGCCATGGCGATGGCGGGCAACGTCAATATCGACGTGACCAAAGAGCCTATCGGTCAGGATGCCAACGGCAATGACGTGTTCCTGAAAGACATCTGGCCAAGCAACGCTGAAATCACCCAGACCATGCACGAGTGCATGGATCCAAAAGCCTTCCGTGAGACCTATGAAAACTCGCTGGATGGCCCGGAAACCTGGCAGAACTTGGAGTCGCCGACTGGCCCTGTGTACGACTGGGCGGAAGACTCGACCTACATTCAGGAAATCTCTTTCTTCGACGGCTTCTCGCTGGAGACGCCGGAAGACTCACTCAACAACATTGCGGGCGCACGTATGCTGGTGATGTGTGATGACAACACCACCACCGACCATATTTCACCAGTCAGCCGTATCCGCCCGGATTCGCCTCCAGGTGAATACCTGTCCTCACAGGGTGTGGCCGACGGCGATATGACTTCGCTGGGTGCGCGTCGTGGTAACCACCATGTGATGCTGCGCAGCATCTTCGGCAACGTCAAAGCCCGAAACCTGCTGCTGCCGGGCACCACTGGCGCAGTGACCAACTACTACTCGGCGGATGCGGCACCAGCGCAGATGTCGATTTACGATGCCGCTGAGCGCTACCGTAACGAAGGCACCTCCACCGTTGTGTTTGGTGGCAAGCTGTACGGCACTGGCTCCTCCCGTGACTGGGCGGCGAAAGGCCCGGCGTTGCTGGGTGTGAAAGCCATCATCGCTGAAAGCTTTGAGCGGATTCACAAATCCAACCTGGTGGGCATGGGCGTACTGCCGCTGCAACTGCCAGAAGGCGTGACCCGTGCATCGCTGAATCTGGACGGCACCGAAACTTTTGACCTGAACGGTATTGATGCGCTGGAACCTCGTGGTTCTGTGGCGCTGACCATCAACCGCGCCGATGGCTCTTCTGAGCAAATCGAACTGCTGTCTCGTGTGGATACTTCATCCGAGCTGGATCAGATCCGCCACAAAGGCATTCTGCCGATGGTACTGCGCGATATTATTGCTGCGAACAGCTGATTGATCGCTGAGTAGCAAAACGTAAAACGGCCGCTTGAAGAAGCGGCCGTTTTTTTATTCCTGCCTGGCAAGCTTGAAAGCAATCACTACCTATAGTGAAGCGCGATGGCTTGGGCAGGGAGTTATGAGCAATCAACTCCCTTTGCTTGCCTTAAAGTTCGGGCACATGTTTCCAGAAGCTTTTTTTGCGGCCATGCTGTTCTTTCAACTGGCTCAGATAGGCTTTGGCATTGGGGTGTGACTGGTAGCGTTTGATGCGTTTGCTTAACGCTTGCTCTTGCTGAAGGTAGCGCGCGGCTGATGGGTAACCTTTTGTGCGACCATTATTAAGAATGTCCTCAATCAGCATTCGGTAACAGAGTGCCGTAGCAAGCCAGAGTTTTTCTTGTTCGAATATATCCCGCCAGGACAGCACCTTACCGTATTCCAACCCATCCAGTTCTTTCTCCTGCTGTATCAGAACCTCAGCAGCAAGCGGATAATTCTCTGAAATCATCGCCAGGTCCACGGCTTCGCGCAGGAACTGATGCTCACGAACGTGTTTGTTGATGAGTGGTTGTTTGGCGGTGCGCTCTTTGGCTGTGGCCTCTTCCCACCATTGAATCAATAAAAAAGCGAACGGATTGGCCTGATAGTTCTGCCAGGCCAGTTCGAGTGCGCCTTGTTGATCGCCTTTCTCTTCCCGGTAGGCCCGTTCCATTTCCCGACGCTGATGGTCGTTGCTCCAGAATTTGGGTTGTAGCCAGTGCTCCACCCGATCCCAGACCTGTAATCCAATGCCGGATTGCACCAGAGTAAAGAGTTGCATGTCATTGGGCTTTGGAGATGACAACAGCAGCGACTTTTCGATCAGAGAAAAATCTTCCAGAGCAATGCCGACACCGTGTAAACCAAGTCGGGCATGAGCTGCCTGGCTGTTATAGAGGACATCGTCCGGGTGTGGTGCTTTCAGGGCAGTGCGTTGTTCTTTTTCGTAATGCCAGGCCAGTTGTTGCAGCTCATCCTGGGAGAGTAATTGGTTGGCGTTGGGCAGTAGCTGATCCTGACAGCCGTAATCGTTCTGGTCGTACAGTTGCTTGACTTTGGTGCTCCAGTTACAGGCTTCGGGTTGTATTGCTCGCAGGTCAGCAGCGGCATCCAGCCAGAGTTCGGTGGCTTCGCGGAATACGTCACCCATCAGGCCGTCGGAGTCATCGAAATGGTTAAATAACTCTTTTTGCAGTTGCAGGTATTCTTCAATCAGTTCAAACCCTAGAGGGATTTGATCGTTTTCCAACAGTTTGCTGATCACTCCCAATATGCCGTACATGGGGTTGAGATCTTTTTCCCTGATGGGTCTTGGTGCTTCCGTAGATGCCTGACGACGCCAGAATGCAAATTCTGCACGTACCCAATCCCCCTCGTTTTCATTAAAAAGAGAGTCAGGTTGACTTGGTGCTTCCTCTGGTTCCAGTCTGGCCTTGATTAATGCCTCAATGGCCGGGTCGAGTCGAGCCAAATCCTTGATCAGTGTGATCAGTTGCGGTTTTTTCAATCGGTTGAGTTGCTGGTACAGGTTCATATTGGATCATCGTTTTTTACTGGCGGCCCAGAGGGTGAGTTTGAGTTCGTCGTCGATCAGCTCATACAGGGGTTCGCGGCCACTGAGTCGGGTGCTGTTGTTGATGATTTTCGGCACCCCTTCGCCGCGACGTTCAATCAGGGCCTGACGTCCGGCTTCTTCACGAGCGCTGTAATAACGACTGAGCAGGCTGACCAGGGCTTCGTTGCGGGTGGCGGTGTTTTCCATAAGGCCGTCCAGAGTCAGGCTGTTGGGCAAGGCACCTGGGCTGAAAAGTTCCAGCCGGTCGGCGAACATGTGCAGGCGAATACGGCGGCCAGTCATGGAGTAGTCGCGGTGGGCGGCGGCGTTCACAATGGCTTCGAACACTGCGCCCAGATCGTATTGAGGCACATCGACCCGGCCAATTTGCTTGGTGGCGGCAATGCGCATATTACGGCGCACAAAGTCAAACGCAGCGTTGATTTGCTGATCCAGCGGGCCGGTTTGATCCTGAGCATCGAGTTGGTCGTTGGCGTCACGCTGAGCGCCAGAATAAGCGACGCACTGGATGTAAGCATTGCTGAGCCATTCGGTGGGATTGGCGGTGAGCAGTAACACTCCACACAGCGACAAGCCCCAGCGTTCGGGGGAATCCGCCGGAGCAAAGTCGTCTTCTGCACTCAGGTGCAGTTTGCGAAATTGTTGATGTTCCGGGGTACCTGCTCGTAAAAACCGTTGCTTGAGGCCGGGATCGATATGGTCTAACGAGGTATCAGTGACCAGGGTTTCGTCAAAGCTGATCAAACGCGACTGGGAACGTTGCTGAAACAGGCGTGCCAGTACATCCGGGCGCATTTCCTGTTTGGTCGAGCCAACACGTTGGTAATAACGGCCAGAGCTCTGATGCACGGAAATACTGCGCGGAATATCCACGCAGATAACGGTTTTCAGATCGCCGGATCGATTGGGCAGTTGTACCAAGCGAGTGTGCAAACGTACCGGCGGGTCGATCTTCTGCTGACTGATGGTCACGATCCATTCTTCGGTGGCCGAGACCTTGTCTTCCGGAATACCGCTGACATCGCGGGTTTTATCATCCACCCCCAGTACCAACCGGCCACCCATACCATTGGCAAAGGCGGCGATTTCGTGGGCGACTTTGTCTTTGTTGGGACTTTTGATCTGTGTGCCTGTAAACATCACGGCCTTAAATTCGATGCTGGAGTCTTCCCCAAGTCGAACGTAATAAAGCAGGTCTTTGGCCAGTTGTTCACGACTGATCATGGCAGACGGTTCCCATATCAAGTGGGTTAATGCGAAAAAAGTCGGGCATTATCTCAGCTCCCACTCAATGGTAAAGAGCACTTGCAAGTCGCTGCTGAGTTCCAGCCTGGCACTGACGTCGTCGAGCAGTTCATCTTCCTGCTGCTCGATGGATTTTTTCGCTTCGTGATACTCGGTGAGTGCATCGTCGCGATGTCGTTCCAGTTTGCGCAATTGTTTTTTTGCCACGATTTTTTCTTTGGTGGAGGGCAGTGAGCGGGATTCTTTTTTGAACGCTTTTATTTCTTCATCCAGCTCATTGACCTTGCTCATCAGAGCGCTGCGTTGGTCGTCAGCCCAGCGTTCCAGCTTCTGGCTTTCCTGTTCCAAATATTCATCTAACTGCTGTTCGGTTTGCTGTTGCTTTTCTTCCAGCATTTGAACGCGCCAGTCGTCAAACCCTTCCAGTAGAACAGCATCAAAGGCATGGGGAAGAGGCTGCTCCTGAGCGGGAATGCGTAGTAAATGCTCGGCAGTTTTTTCCGGCAGGCGTTCACCTGAATGGTTTTTTGCCAACACTAACAGATGTTGTTCGCGGGCTTTCCCCTGATTGTAGGCAAAGGTGAGGTTGACTACTTGTAAGGTGCCACCGTGGCCTTTCCAGGAGATAAGATCGGCGTATTGACCTTGCAGTCGACTCTCGTTGAAAAGGAGTTTTACTGGTTCTAATACTCGTTGTTTGGCCTGTCGTACCAAATCCCAGGCCAGATAGTGTTCGCTGGCTTGTAGGCGGAAGAATTCAGAATCGTTGGCTTGTACGTTAGCCCAGCTGAGATCGAAGCGTTTGCCATCGTAGAAAAAGTGATTGCGATCGATTTCAGCTTCTGGCAGTTCGGCCTTGGCCAGATCCAGCAGCACTTGTTCGTATTCACGCAAAAAGTCGTTGCTTTCGTCGCGGCGGGTTTTCAAGGTCGAGACCACATCGCGGTCGAAATGATTCAGAAGTGATAGTCGGGCGGACTCTTCTTTAACGCCCAGCACTTCAGCCATGTCTTGCTGAAGCTGATCGAATTCCTGTTCGATTTCTGCATCGCTGCGACACTGTTGATAAATAGTGAAGATGCGTTTTTCTATGTCGATGCTGTTGGATATGGCTCCGAGGATTTCATCGGACGCGCCAAACACGCCTTCAAACAAGTTGAGCTTTTCGTTCAATAACTGGAATACGCGTTGATCCGCCGGATTTTTGCGGTTCACAAAATTTACCACGACTACGTCGTTCTTCTGACCGTACCGGTGTACACGACCAATACGTTGCTCGACTTTTTGCGGATTCCAGGGCAGGTCGTAATTGATCAGCACCGAGCAGAATTGCAGGTTAATACCTTCGCCACCGGCTTCGGTAGAAATCAAAATCTGAGCCTGATCGCTTTGAAAGTGCTCCACAATCGCGGCTTTCATATCCGCTGTTTTGGAGCCACTGATACGGCCAGAGCCCGCGTGTTTCTGCTTCCAGTTCTGGTAAATAGCTTTGGAGCTGGCGTCGGTGTTGGTGCCATTGAGCAAGACGGTTTTATCAGCAAAGCCGTTGGTTTCCAGCAGTTGCTGTAAATATTCCTGTGTGCGACAGGATTCGGTAAACACTACCGCCTTACGCAAACCGCCCAGGCTTTCGGTCATGTCCATGGCTTTTTGCAGCACCACCAGCAGGGCATCGCCTTTGGCGTTACTGGAGATGGTGCTGGCCAGTGACTGAAAGTCCTTTAGCTGCTCGATTTCAGCAGAAAGTCGTTCAGCTTTGGTCGGTTGGTCTAGTGAGGCTTGTTCAGAAGCTTGTTCAAAAGAAGAGCTGGACAGCCCCGATGATGGGTCGGGTAGATTGCTGCTGTCGTTAATACTGTCGTCGTTAGTGTCGTCGAGTACATCGGATTTGAGTAATTCGTCCGCTTCTTCCAGGTCGGTTAGCAGAGATTCATCGAGTGACTCCTGTTGCTCCAGCGTCAAGCGCCGAATCATGGTGTCCAGAGTGCCTGCAATGGCAAAAGACGAAGACGCCAGTATCTTGCGCAGGCCCATGCTCACCAGTTGTCGGGCCTGAGCGGAAATCGCTAGCGAGTGTGGGTTTTGCAAATAGTCAGAGAAGTCCTTGTAAAGCTGCCATTCGTCATTGGATGGAGTGAAGTCCTGAGTCAGAGAGTAGCGACGAGTAAAATTGATGCCCCCTTCTTCCTGCACATGCTGCCTGAGTGTGCGGTGACACAGGGGTTGAATGCGCTGCTTGAGATCTTCCAGACCGGCAGCATCATTACGGCGATTGACGTAGGCCATGCGGAAAGATTTTTCGTCGCCGAAGTAGTGTTCGTCGATCACCTTGCTCAGGCCGTACAGCTCCAGCAGGTTGTTCTGAATCGGGGTCGCAGACAGCAACAGGCGGAAATCCGCATTCTCGGTGGCCGCCAGGATGTCCTTGGCGCGCTGACTGCCCTTTTTCTGATACACATTGCGCAGCTTGTGGGCTTCGTCGAATACCACCAGATGCCAGTCGACCCGGCGGCAAAGGTCTTTCTGGCGAGCAATGTATTCGTAGGAGGCAATCACGATCTGCTCGTTACCCGGCTCGCCGTGATCAAGAGGATTTAGAGCACCCTGTTTTTTCAGGTCGTTGGCGATTTTGCTATCGATGATGATGGAAGGTAGCTCGAATTTGTCAGCCAATTCCTGCGCCCATTGCTTTCTCAGTGAGGCGGGCACAACCAGCAGAATTTGACGTTTGTGTTCCGCCCACTTCTGCGCAATCACCAAGCTGGCTTCGATGGTTTTACCCAAGCCCACTTCGTCCGCCAGTAAAACCCCTTTTTGCAGCGGCGACTTGAGTGCAAAACAGGCAGCCTCGACCTGATGCGGGTTCATATCCACTCGTGACGAAGCCACTGTTTGCGAGATGCGGTTTTTCTGGTTGCTGGACTGAGTCAGCCAGTGGGCGAAGTAGCTGGATTGGTGAGCAGTAAACATGGTGTGTAAAAACAATCTCGCGGTTACTGATTAAACAAGTTGATCCTAAGAGTAACCGGAGATCCATGCTATAGCCCGGACAATATACCGGGATTATCTTACTGACACTGATCTCCCCAGATCACATCAGCGTACGCAGGATGGTCGATAAACGGATTGCGGTTGCCCTGTATCTGTTCGATGCGGTTGTTGCGGCGCATCTCGAATTCCGTGACTTCGTGGTCTTTATGCCACTCAAGCAGGGTGCAAAGGTCGCCAATCACTGGCTCGGATACGCGGCGGTTGCCTTTGATCAGTTGCAAGTCCGGCATCAGTTCTGAGCCGCCATCGTCACCTTCTTCATAACGCACTGCCATATAGAACAGCATCCGGGCGACTTGCCCTTTGGCGCGCTCCGTCGGCTCGAAGCTGTTGTTGCCCACATACACGGTGACGCCTTCGCCCGACAGTGTGGTTTCTGAATACGGTGAGCCGCCGTTGTTGGCGCTGTCGTTATAGCCGTAGTTGGAATGGGTCGAGTTGATGTTGCGGTCGGCTGGGCGCAGGTGGTGGAGATCGGTGTAGCCATCCTGGGATTTCTTCGGGAAGCCACGGGATTTCGGCCAGACGTGTTCACGATCCCAGGCGTCGTTGCCGCCGCTGCCTCGGTTGGCCAGGGAGGTCGGGCGGACGTCGCCGCTGTAGAGCAGCACGACAGAATCGCAGTAGACGTCTTCGGCTTCGCAGCTGGCGTCGGTGTAGTTCAGTGATTCCCAGACGTCGATGGTGCAGGTGCGCCAGTAATTGCTGTTGCCGACACTGCCTTCCCAGCAGTCGGTCCAGTCGTTACCGGATTTGGTGTAGGTCAGCGCGCGATGGCCGTCGATCAAGGTATGCAACGCTGATTTGAGCGTATCTGCGTCTGTGGTCTGAGTCAGGTTGTCGTAGTAAGTACCGGTGTAGGACACACTGGTGTCTCCGGTGTCTCCGGTGTCTCCGGTGTCTCCGGTGTCTCCGGTGTCTCCGGTGTCTCCGGTGTCTCCGGTG
>PBNY01000061.1 GCA_002723385.1 Oceanospirillaceae bacterium
CACGCGAGCCAAAGCGGCACGTGATCACTTTTCCAAAATTTTATCCCGACGGGCATTTGTTGAAACCATGAAAACCAGTTCCCTGACCTTTGTTGTTAATCCGGGTGAGTGTCTTAACGGCACAATCCGGGTTCCAGGCGACAAATCAATTTCTCATCGCTCTATCATGCTGGGGTCGCTGGTCAACGGCGTTACTCAGGTCACCGGATTTCTGGAAGGTGAAGACAGCCTGGCAACCTTGCAGGCGTTTCGCGATATGGGAGTTGTGATCGAAGGGCCCCATCGTGGCCGTGTGACGATTCACGGTGTCGGTCTGAATGGTTTGCAAGCGCCACCGAACTCCATTTATCTGGGCAATTCTGGAACCTCCATTCGTCTGCTTTCCGGTTTGTTGGCCGGGCAGAAGTTTGATGTGGAAATGACAGGTGATGAGTCTCTGAGCAAGCGCCCGATGGGACGCGTAGCAGATCCGTTGAAGCTGATGGGCGCGAGCGTCGAAACTGCTGAGGGTGGACGTCCTCCTCTGAAAGTGAACGGGGGAAGCCAGCTGAAAGGCATTCATTATGATTTGCCAATGGCCAGTGCTCAGGTGAAAAGCTGTGTTCTGTTGGCGGGCTTGTACGCTGAAGGTGAGACATCCGTGACCGAACCGGCTCCCACTCGTGACCATACCGAGCGAATGCTGAAAGGTTTTGGCTACGAGGTAAAGGTAGATGGAAATCGCGTGACCTTACGTTCTGGCGGTGAACTGACGGCTACAGAAATTGATGTGCCATCCGATATCTCGTCCGCAGCTTTCTATATGGTAGCTGCGAGTATTGCTCCTGGGTCTGACGTGACGTTGGAGCATGTGGGGATTAACCCGACTCGAATCGGTGTGATCAATATTCTGCGTGCGATGGGTGGCAATATTGAGCTGATGAACAAGCGAGAGGTCGGTGGAGAGCCAGTAGCAGACATCCGCGTTCGCAGCGCTCAGTTAAAGGGGATTCATATCCCTGAAGATCAGGTGCCCCTGGCGATTGATGAATTCCCGGCCTTGTTTGTGGCGGCTGCTTGTGCTGAAGGCGAGACGGTTTTGACCGATGCCGAAGAGTTGCGCGTTAAGGAAAGTGACCGAATCCAGGCGATGGTTGATGGCCTGGTGATTCTCGGTGTTGATGCCAAGGGAACTCCAGACGGTGCTGCTATCCAGGGCTTTGGCCCTGACGGTGCATTCGGTGGTGGCGAGATTGAAAGTCACGATGATCACCGTATTGCGATGAGTTTCTCCATGGCCTCTCTGAGAGCTTCTGAGACCATTCGTATTAACGAATGTGCAAACGTTGCGACCTCTTTCCCGGGATTTGTGGATCTGGCAGCGTCAGTTGGTTTGAACATTCAGACCGAAGGTGGTTCTGCAGAGGGTGTGCAGGGTGAGTGATTTGAGAGCTGTCATCACGGTTGATGGGCCGTCCGGTGCTGGCAAAGGCACAGTCTGTGCCCGCTTGGCTGAGCAGCTAGGATGGTCGCTCCTCGACAGTGGTGCCTTGTATCGAATCACGGGTTTGGCCGCATCAAGAAAATCCATTGAGTTCGCTGATGAAAGCGCAGTGTCGGCGGTGGCAGCCGGGTTGGATGTTGTATTTGAGCCAACGCCAACCGGTGTGAAAGTTGTATTGGAAGGCGAGGATGTGACCGACATCATTCGTACCGAAGAAGTAGGCAGTCTTGCATCTCAGGTGGCTGCGTTGCCCCCGGTGCGTGAGGCATTGCTGCAGCGACAACGAGACTTTGCCCAGGCTGGTGGATTGATTGCTGATGGCCGGGATATGGGGACGGTGGTATTCCCAACAGCGCCTGTAAAGGTCTTTTTGACAGCCAGTGCTGAGGAGAGAGGGCATCGTCGTTACAAGCAGTTGCTTGACAAGGGTTTTGATGCTAGTTTACCCGCCCTTATCGAAGACATCCAAGCGCGCGATGAGCGTGACAGCAACCGAGCTGTTGCACCCTTGAAACCTGCGGAAGACGCCATTTTGATTGACAGTACCGAGCTGACAATCGACGAAGTGTGTGAACAGGTGACTGGACTTGTTCGCAAGGCAGGATTGATCTGAGATGAAACCCGATGTGTTTGCCAGCCCCTGCCCTAAGGGACCCGAAACGCATCCGGTTTTTTGTTTGACTAACCCCGAATGTCTGGCCATTTGGATCGCATGCTGGCTTACCAATCCCAAAGCCACATGCAAACACAACAGGTGTTATTCATGACCGAAAGCTTTGCCGAATTATTTGAAGAATCCCTTAAAGAACTGGATATGCAGCCAGGTTCTATCGTTACTGGTACCGTTGTTGATATCGACAGCGATTGGGTAACGGTTAACTCTGGTCTGAAGTCCGAAGCCGTTATTCCACGTAGCCAGTTTCTGAATGAAAAAGGCGAACTGGAAGTTGCTATTGGCGACGAAACCCAGGTTTCTCTGGAAGCGGTTGAAGATGGCTTTGGTGAAACCAAGCTGTCTCGTGAAAAAGCCAAGCGTGCTGAAAGCTGGAAAGAGCTGGAAAAAGCTTTCGAAGCTGAAGAAATGGTTACTGGTATTATCAACGGCAAAGTCAAGGGTGGCTTCACTGTTGATCTCAAGAACATCCGCGCGTTCCTGCCAGGCTCTCTGGTAGATGTTCGTCCAGTTCGTGACACTGCTCACCTGGAAGGCAAGGAACTGGAATTCAAGGTTATCAAGCTGGACGCCAAGCGTAACAACGTCGTTGTTTCTCGCCGTGCGGTTCTGGAAGCAGCCAACTCTCAAGAGCGTGAAGAGCTGCTGGCTAACCTGCAGGAAGGTCAGTCTGTCAAGGGTATCGTCAAGAACCTGACCGACTATGGTGCATTCGTGGATCTGGGTGGTGTTGACGGCCTGCTGCACATCACTGACATGGCCTGGAAGCGCATCAAGCACCCATCCGAAATTGTTGCTGTTGGCGATGAGATCGACGTTAAGGTTCTGAAGTTCGACCGTGAGCGTAACCGCGTTTCTCTGGGTCTGAAGCAACTGGGCGACGATCCATGGGTCAACATCAATGATCGTTACCCTGAAAACATCCGCGTTAAAGCACGCGTTACCAACCTGACTGACTACGGTTGTTTCGCTGAGCTGGAAGAGGGTGTTGAAGGTCTGGTTCACGTTTCCGAAATGGACTGGACCAACAAGAACATTCACCCAAGCAAAGTCGTTCAAGTTGGCGATGAAGTCGAAGTGATGGTTCTGGACATCGACGAAGAGCGTCGTCGTATTTCTCTGGGTATCAAACAGTGCACTATGAACCCATGGGAAGAGTTCGGTACTCGCTTCAACAAGGGCGACAAGATTTCTGGCAAGATCAAGTCCATCACTGACTTCGGTATCTTCATCGGTCTGGATGGCGGTATTGATGGTCTGGTTCACCTGTCTGACATTTCCTGGAATGACAGTGGTGAAGATGCGGTTCGCAACTACAAGAAAGGCGACGAACTGGAGACGGTTATCCTGTCTATCGATCCAGAACGTGAGCGTATCTCTCTGGGTGTGAAGCAGCTGGAAAGCGATCCGTTCTCTGATTTCGTAGCGACCAATGACAAAGGCACTATCATCACTGGTAAGGTAATTTCCGTTGATGCGAAGGCAGCAGTCATTGAAATCGCAGAAGGCGTTGAGGCAGTACTTAAAGCTTCTGAAATCAGCCGTGACAAGGTAGAAGATGCCCGCAACCTTCTGAGCGAAGGTGATGAAGTTGAAGCGGCGATCACTGCTGTTGACCGTAAGAACCGTGGTATCAGCTTGTCCGTTAAGGCCAAGGACGTTGCTGACGATCGTCAGGCTCTGAAAGAGCAGCGTGCGAAAGCCGATGCTGAAGTGGCTGGTCCTACCACCATTGGTGACCTGATCAAGGAGCAGCTGAACCAGAAGTAATTGGTTTGGTTGCTTTAAAAAACCCGCTTCGGCGGGTTTTTTTGTGTCTGGGCCAAGACTCAAGTCTGAGAACTCATGTGTCCTCAGGGCTTGCAAAACAGGAAGGCTAACCGCATGATTTATCAGGCTTTATTGTCATGCGGAAACCTCACGGAGGAATTGGCTATGACCAAGTCGGAATTGATTGAGAAAATTGTTTCTCGCCAGCCGCAATTATCACCCAGAGATGTGGAGTTGGCGGTAAAGACGATGCTGGATCATATGTCTCAAACCTTGTCAGAAGGTGAGAGAATCGAGATTCGGGGTTTTGGAAGTTTCTCTCTGCATTATCGTGCTCCTCGTATGGGCCGAAATCCCAAAACGGGTGAAACAGTCGATTTAAAGGGAAAATATGTGCCTCATTTCAAGCCTGGCAAGGATCTTCGTGATCAGGTAAATGTGGGCGTATCGGATACAGATTATTGATATCCTTCGCAGGTACTGATTTCCAGAATCAGGCACCCTGTCGAGGGCTTGCTTTGTCATCGGAAGAACTATGTTAAAAAAATTACGTTTTTTGATTGGGCTTGCTGTTCTGTTGGTTGTAATGGTCTATGCAATCGCCTTCGCACGAAAGAACAGTGGAGATGTCGCCCTGGACTTTATGGTGGGTGGGGCAGTCAGTCTTCCCGCTGGTGTTTGGCTTGGGCTTGGCGTTGCCTTGGGGGCATGTCTTGGTATAGCTACCAGTGTTTGGGCCGTTGCACGATTACGTTTCGCCAACAAGCGTTTGCGTAATCAGAATAAAAAACTCCAAGAACAAGAGCTGGTTCAATAAGACTATTTTATGGACTCCGTTTTGCTCTTTTCTTTGCTTCTGATTGCAGTAGCTATCGGCTGGGCCTTGGGAGTCCGCTCAGGAAAGAGTAAAGCTTCTCTTCGGAAGCCAGACTGGTTCCCCAGTCAAGAAGAGTTGTTAGGGAATCACTCCGAGGGCTTTGTTCAGAAGTTATTAGAATCCTCACGCGATGCTGAAACACTGGATTTGGCTTTGCGGATAGGGCGTTCTCTGCGTGAAAAAGGAGAGACGCACCGAGCAATTCAGTTCCATCAAAACCTCCTGGCCAGAACTGATTTATCACAATCAGTGCTGAATGATGTGGAGTTGGAGCTGGCTCTGGATTATTTCCATGCCGGTCTTAATGATCGTAGCGAAAATATCCTCATTAAACTTTCAGTTTTATCTGCAGAAGCTGTTGGAAAGCCGGCTTTGGAGACCCTTGTTCGTTTGTATGAAGAAGAGGGGGAGTGGCAGAAAATTGTCGATTTTCACGATGGTCGACGACCAGCATTTGAAGGCAACCTCAGGCGCTCAGTGTCTCATGCGGCGTGTGAGCTGGCGATTGAAGCGCTTGATTCTGGAAACTATCTGGATGCACGGAAGTTTTGCCGAAAGGCGCTGAAAATAGACGGTAGATGTGCTCGTGCGCAGGCTGTGCAGGGCGACATGGCGTTTCGTCATCAAGAGCCTCGTGAGGCTATTCGCTGCTATTTGAAAGCCATAGAGCTTGATCCCAATTGTCTGGCGGCATTGCTGGACAGGCTGATTGTTGCATTTCGGGCGGTCGGGGATGACCGCGGTCTTTACATTCATTTGAAGGACGTAGCACCTGAAATTAACTACATTCCGGCTTTGGTTTCCATGGTTGAAGTTCAGGCTCCTCATGCTGGCTTTGATGCAGCCGTAGATGCCTATCTCGAGCGTTTGTCCAACAGGCCATCTCACTATGGCTTTGTTGCTTGTATGGGGCTGCTGGCTCGCAATAATCGTCAGTTGAGCGAATCGCAGCTACGTACAGCCTATGATATTCTGCGCAGATTGGATGCAAAGGAGCCTCGCTTTTTTTGCAGTCATTGTGGCTTTGAAGGCCGTCAGTTCCGATGGCGTTGTCCAAGTTGTAATAACTGGTCCACCTTCAAGCCGTTTACTTCGCGCACCTCCTCACTTTCAAATTTCAAAGATTTATGACTATTACCTCTCCCGTTGTTGTAGCTCTGGATTATTCTTCAGAAAAAGATGCCCTCGCGATGGCAGATCAATTGGATCCTGCCCAGTGCCGTGTGAAAGTAGGAAAAGAGTTATTTACTGCTGCTGGCAGGAGTGTGGTTGAAGCGCTGGCTGTCAAAGGTTTTGAGGTTTTTTTGGACCTGAAATTTCACGATATACCAAATACCTGTGCAAAAGCTGTTGTTGCAGCCGCAGATATGGGTGTTTGGATGGTAAACGTCCACGCCAGCGGTGGACGCAGGATGATGGAAGCTGCTGTTGAGGCTTTGGATAAGCGTTCTGGTGAGCGTCCCCTATTGATTGGAGTGACCGTTCTGACGTCTATGGATGCGAATGACTTGTCTGAAATCGGGCTGAGTACAGAGCCGGAGCAGCAGGTAATAAGGCTTGCCCGGCTTGCTGAAAGTTCTGGTCTGGATGGGGTGGTTTGCTCTGCGCGTGAGGTTGGTGTTATTCGTCAACATTGTGGTAGGGGATTTTCTACCGTTACACCTGGTATCCGCCCTGTATGGAGTCAGTCACAGGACCAAAAGCGTATAATGACGCCAGCAGAAGCAAAAGCGATAGGTGTCGATTACATGGTAATTGGGCGCCCAATTACTCAGGCTGAAAATCCTGCATTAGCCTGCCAAAAAATATTAAGTGAAGTGATGTAGGCTTATAAATTTTTACATTGACTAACTGGAAGTTAATTGTGACTAACACATACAAAATTGCTGTTGCTGGTACCGGGTATGTTGGCCTTTCGAATGCGATGTTGCTGGCTCAGAACAATGAGGTCATTGCTCTTGATATTGTTCCAGAGAAGGTCGATCAGTTGAATCAAAGAGTATCGCCAATTGTCGATGCGGAGATTGAGGACTTTCTAGCGAATCGATCTTTAAACTTTCGAGCAACTCTGGATAAGGAAGACGCATATCGAGGAGCTGATTTTGTCGTTATTGCTACCCCTACAGATTACGACGTTGAGACGAATTATTTCAATACTCGCTCTGTGGAAGCGGTTATCAAGGATGTAAATAGTATCAACCCGGATGCGGTGATGATCATCAAGTCCACTGTTCCCGTGGGCTATACAAGCCGTATCAAGGAAGAGTTGGGTACTGAAAATATTATTTTCAGTCCAGAGTTTCTGAGGGAAGGAAAAGCGCTGTATGACAATCTTCATCCATCGCGCATTATCCTCGGAGAGTGTTCTGATAGAGCCAGAACTTTTGCAAGTCTGTTGGTTCAGGGGGCCGAGAAAGAGGATATTCAAGTTCTGTTTACCGAATCTACTGAAGCAGAGGCAGTAAAACTGTTCTCGAATACTTATCTGGCGATGCGTGTTGCATATTTTAATGAACTGGATACTTACGCATCTTCGCATGGGCTGGATTCGCGTCAGATTATTGAAGGAGTGGGTCTGGATCCGCGTATTGGGGCTCATTACAATAATCCATCGTTTGGTTACGGTGGCTATTGCTTGCCAAAAGATACCAAGCAATTATTGGCGAACTTTAATGAGGTTCCAAATAATCTGATCCGTGCCATTGTTGATGCCAATACTACGCGCAAGGACTTTGTTGCGGATGAAGTCATTGCCAGAAACCCATCCACTGTAGGGATCTATCGCTTGGTAATGAAGGCTGGATCCGATAATTTCCGGGCCTCTGCAATTCAGGGGATTATGAAGCGTATCAAGGCCAAGGGGATTGAAGTCATCATTTATGAGCCTGTTATGAAGGACGATGAATTCTTCCATTCCCGTGTTGTGAATGACCTGGATGCATTCAAGGCTGAGGCGGATGTGATTGTCGCGAACCGGGTAACCGATAACCTTCGTGATGTACTGGAGAAGGTATATACGCGTGATTTATTCGGCGGTGATAGCTAGCCAAGCGTGGGTAGCGACTTTCATTAAAGCGACTTCGGTCGCTTTTTTTCTATCAATTGAAAAACAAAGCTAAGGTGCCAGATGGCAAGAGATTTATTTTTATCTATGGAGGGGTATAACACGCCGGAACGGCCAGGTGGGATGCTATCTTACTGAATGGCTCCCCGAGCTGGACTTGAACCAGCGACCAATAGATTAACAGTCTACTGCTCTACCGACTGAGCTATCGGGGAACATCATCAGTAAGTGGTGCGCATTATACGTGTCATTGTTTACGTGTCAATGCTTTCTGGTGAAAAATATTGGATGCCATAGAGGATGATTGCAGTGCCGTTGTTGGCAAAGTCTGAGAATCGGATTCTATGCTAATCCTTTGCAATACGGCTAAAAACAGCACCTTGTTGGCCTTTGTACTTGGCGTTCTGACGTTTGTTGTACGGGCGTTGAGCGGGACTACTCAAGACTTCAAAGGACAAGGCGCAGATCGACATGCCGGGGCGTAACGCGAGTGGCAGCTTGCCATTGTTATAGAATTCCAACACGATTTGACCGTGCCAGCCCGGATCAATGCGACCTGCTGTGAGGTGAACCACCAGCCCCAGGCGAGCTAATGAGCTGCGTCCGTCAAGCCAGCCAACAAGGTCGTCCGGAATCATCACAGACTCGTACGTGGCTCCCAGAACGAGTTCTCCTGGGTGGATGTACAGGGCTTCCCCATCAAGGATTTCAATCTCCTTGCTCATGATGCGGTCGATATCGCGTTCCAGCTGATGTCGGTCACCGGAAAGATCGAGGTGGGTGGCTGAATTATTACTGAATACCCTGAAGCGGTGATCCAGTCGAAGATCAACACTGATCCCGGCAATTGCGTCGGGCTCTGGCATTGGGTGTATCTCAATGCTTTTCTGGCTCAGACGTTTTTCTATATCGATATCGCTAAGACGCATGGGAATCGATCTATAAAGTGAATGCAGTGATGGGTTCGGAACGGACTCAGGAATCGATGCCTACCAGGTCTATTCTGTAGCGGGTTTTGCCTTTTTTCTTGTCTATCAGGCGAGCAAGCAGGTATTGGCGATCTTTATCCAGCCAAACGATAACTTCGCGATTGTCTTTCCGGATTTGGCGTATTTTAACGGTGTTTACCTTGCCAATTTTCGTCTTGATCGTCTCTTCTCCGACCACTTCAAAGTTGAATAACTTGGTTTTTTTCTTTTCAAAAACGGGGTAGCTCAGTGGCAAAGTCGGGTGGAGAGAAAGGTCCAGACTGGCTTGCAGCATGTAAGTCTGAGCATCCTGAATTCCTGGTGCCCATTGGTTGGTAAGATCGCGATTCTTCTTGTGGTCACGAACCACCTCTTTTGCAGGGTCAAATTCAAGGTGTCTGTCAGGTTCGGTTACAAGTCCCGATACCTGATATGTGTATTCGAGAGGCTGAATCTGCCCATCTATTAACTCGAAGGTGGAAACTTCCTTGAGTGAGGCCGCAGAGCTGTCAGCCTTGAAGGTCAGTTTCCACTTTCCGCTCTCGAGTTGCTCCAGTCTGCGAGTACCCTTGATGTCCAGGGAGAAGAAGCCGACGTCCCACTCACTTTTATAACGCGCCACAAACGGCTTCAGGGTCGTTTGTGGCTGAGAGGGTTGCACTTCCTGAGGGGAGAATATACTTGAATCCTGAGATTGGGAATCTTGGGCGGGAGAGGATGCTTGCTCATACTCAGTCGCCTGATCAACGACAACGGCGTGTACCGCTGGACCAAAGCTGGCAAGACCAATCAAACCAATGATGGCTGCTTTCATGGGTATTCCTCTCCCTGAGGTGGGTCAATCGGTTAGCTGAATACCTGATGCGGATAAGGCCTGTCCATCAAGTGTGGCTTCGCCTGCCTGGGACATTTTCAGGCGGCCTTCAACGAACCACTTAACGGCTATTGGATAAATAATGTGTTCTTGCTGCTGGACGCGTTTCTGCAACGTTGGAGCATCATCATCGTTCAATACAGGAACAACTGCCTGTATGACCACAGGGCCGCCATCCAGTTCTTCTGTTACGAAATGAACCGAAACACCGTGTACCGAGTCTCCCGCATCAATGGCTCGCTGATGGGTGTTTAATCCCTGATATTTTGGGAGTAGCGATGGGTGGATGTTCAGCATCCTGCCCTGATATCGACGCACAAAGTCTTCCGACAGAATACGCATGAATCCGGCCAATACAACGAGGTCTGGCTGATACTGGTCGATTAATGGAATCATGGCGGCATCAAATGCTTCACGCGAGTCGAAGTCCTTGTGATCGAGTACTTCGACAGGGATATCACGATCCTTCGCGTGTTGAATGCCTACGGCTTCCGGTCGGTTGCAAAGTACGGCTGCTACCATTCCGGGGATTTCGCCGCTTCTGGCCTTTTCAGCCAGGGTGATCATGTTGCTTCCGGTTCCTGAGATCAAAATGACGATGCGAGGTGTATCCATCGTTTGATCAGTCATCATGCGCGGCTTCCAGTGAATTCAACTTGTTCTTCACCTTCTGATTTGGGCTGGATCTCGCCGATTACCCACGACTGCTGACCTTCGGCATTCAGCAGGGCAATGGCCTGATCGAGCTTGTCTTCAGGAATTGCCAGAATCATGCCGACACCACAGTTGAAGGTGCGGAACATTTCCAGAGTTTCAACATTGCCAGCTTGTTGCAGCCATTCGAATACGGCTGGCCAACGCCAGCTGTTCGTATCAATGACGGCTTTGGTGCCCTCAGGAAGAACGCGAGGGATGTTTTCCTGGAAGCCGCCGCCAGTGATGTGCGACAGGGCATGTACTTCTGAGGCATTGATCAGCTTGAGCACCGGTTTTACATAGATAGCAGTTGGCGCCATCAAAGCATCGGCCAGTGTGACGCCGTCGATGTCTTGCTGAAGATCGGCTTCGGAAACCTCCAGAATCTTGCGGATCAGGGAATATCCATTGGAATGCGGGCCGGACGAAGCGAGAGCAACCAGCTTGTCACCAGCCTGCACTTCAGTGCCATCAATAATGTCTTCTTTTTCGACAATACCGACACAGAAGCCAGCCAGGTCGTAGTCCTCTCCTTCGTACATGCCGGGCATCTCGGCTGTCTCGCCGCCCACCAGAGCCGCGCCAGCTTGTTCGCAGCCGTCGCCAATACCCTGGACAACGCTCGCAGCAACATCGACATTCAGATGGCCGGTGGCGTAGTAATCAAGGAAGAAAAGGGGTTCTGCACCCGCGACGACCAGATCATTGACGCACATGGCAACCAGATCGATACCGATGGTGTCATGTTTTGCCAAATCCATGGCAAGACGCAACTTGGTGCCTACGCCATCGGTGCCGGACACCAGCACAGGTTGCTGATAGCCTTGTGGAAGTTCGAATAAGGCTCCAAAGCCACCCAGTCCGGCCATGACTTCTGGACGACGGGTGCGCTTCGCGACGTCCTTGATGCGATCAACCAGGGCATTGCCCGCGTCAATATCTACGCCGGCATCTTTATAACTCAGGGATTTTTTCTCGGTCATTCTGTTTCACAGGGTGGCTGGAAATTAAGCGCGGTATTCTAACGTCTTGTGTCCACAACTGCACGCAGCATCTTGACTCGCCCATTTTATAGGTGAGGGGACAGCCGATTTTCGTCATCAGAATCTCGAAACTTGTGCGTTTTTTCAGTCATGGCACAATGCGGCAACTCTGATAGATGCAGCGCCGTGTTCGATGCAAATTGCTGTAACCAGCTGCATTTATTGCCTACAAGCGTTTCGAGGCGGAAACAGGATGTCACTTATCACCAGAACTTTTTTGCTAATGATGTGTTGGATGGCGTGTCAGTCTTCCGTGTTGGCCGACATCTATCGGGTCACTACTGATGTTGAAGGACGGGGCAGCCAGGAGAGGTCAGCCGGTCTGGCCAGAGCATTTAATGAAGTGCTGGTGCGAGCTTCCGGAAAAGCAGAAGTTGTCGCGAACGCGACCGTTAGGAAGGCTAATCCCCAGAGTTATATTGAGACATTTGGATACACGACCAGTCAGGAATCAGGCGAGCCTTTGTTGGAGGTAGTGTTTAATCAGGCTCAAGTTGAGGGCTTGCTTGGCCGAGCCGGTTTTGCAGTTTGGGGGATCAATCGACCTTCTGTCATGATGTGGGTTGGCGTGGAAGACGGTGGTCGTCAGCTGGTGACCGCTTCTGATCTGGGTGACCTCGCAATATTCAGATACGCCCTGGTACGTCGAGGCGTACCTGCTGTGTGGCCGTTGGGTGATTTGCAAGATGAAATGGCGTTGCCCATGTCGAGGCTGTTTGGGTTGTTTCGTCAGGATGCTCGTGAGGCGAGTGCCCGGTATCCTTCCAGTGCGCTGCTGACGGCAAAGGTTGAGCGTTATGGTAATCGGTGGCAGTTGGATGGTTTTCTTGAGCATCGGGGTGACTCCAGAACACTGTCGCTAAAAGCCAGTGAGCCAAGTGAAATGGCTGCGTTATTAGCGGACTGGTTGGCGGAGTACTTTTCTGGTCGCTATGGTGTGAGTACCCATGCGTCTGGCGCTGGTGTTCAAGCGGTTCAGGTTTCTGGTATGAGCAGCTTCGGTGAGTATCAGGAGGTTTTGAAACTGTTGAAGTCTGCTAATGGTGTGCAAAGCGTGAGTGTGGCCGGTATGTCCGATGACGTGTTGACCGTGCAGTTGGGGCTCCGTGCCAGCTGGTCTCAAGTTCGCGCGAATCTTCGTCTAGACCCTCGTTTGGTTCCATCTGCTTCTGATTCGGTTTTTGAGTGGCGCGCACGCTAGTGACTTCGATTCAACAGCATCCTCAACTCACGCTTTCCGTTGGTATTCGTGATGATGCACGCTTTGCCAACTTCTACCCAGGCAATAACGAAGAAGTGATTCAGGCGATCCAGAAGCAGTGGACGACTGCCGGGGATCCCTATTTGTTTGTGGCAGGGGCTTCCGGGGCGGGTTGCAGTCACTTGCTGCAGGCTGCCTGTCATTATGCCGAAGGGCTTGGTCATCGCAGTGTATATGTTCCCCTTGATGAGATGGCTGGATTTGGACCTGAAGTGCTGGATGGCCTTGAGCAGTTACCTCTGGTAGTCCTGGACTGTTTGCATGCAGTGGTCGGAAAGGATGAGTGGGAGGTGGCTCTGTTTCATCTCTTTAATCGGATAAAGGATAACGATGGGCATCTTTTGGTGGCTGCGGATGCAGTGCCACAAAAGCTGGCTTTAAGATTGGCAGATCTGTCTTCGCGTTTGACCGGGGGGGTGGTATATCAGGTTGAGCCTTTGAACAGTGAAGGAAAAGCTCAGGCGCTGGTGTTGCGTGCGAAGCATCGGGGAATTCGGCTGTCAGAGGAGTCGGCGCGTTTTATTGTCAGTCGGGGGCCTGGCAGCATGCAGGGGCTATCGGGTGTGCTGGATCAACTGGATCAGATTTCCCTGTCGGCTCAACGCAAGTTGACCATTCCTTTTATAAAAGAAGAGTTAGGCTGGTAGACCAGCCCGACTCTCTGAATTCCCTGGCCTCTATGCCTGCCACTTCTATGAGGCGACGCATTGGCATGAGGTGGGGTAATGCCTAGGCGACGGCCTTGGCAATGCGAGCAATGGCGTCTTTTAAGGTGTCCATGCCTGTTGCGAAAGACAGGCGCATGCAGCCTGGAGTACCGAACGCTGAGCCCGGCACCATGGCAACGCCGACTTCATTCAGCACGTACTCCGCAAACTCGACATCGGTGTCGAAGCCTTTGGTTGTCATTGCTTCACTGAAATCGGGGAACGCATAGAAAGCTCCATCGCCTTCCAGGCAAGATACACCCGGCAATTCATTCAGAGCATTTACCAGAAAATCGTGCCGTTCCTTGAATGCCTTGACCATTGGAGTGATGCAGGCATCACCGCCGCGCAGTGCTGCTTCTGCGGCATCCTGAGAAATGGACGTCGGGTTGGATGTGCTCTGCGATTGAATTTTCTTCATCGCAGCAATCAGTTTTACCGGGCCAGCAGCGTAGCCAATTCGCCAGCCAGTCATGCTGTAAGCCTTCGAGACACCGTTCAGAACGATGGTACGCTCATACAACTCAGGGCATGCGTTCAGAATGTTGCAGAAGCCTTCTTCAGACCAGATGATTTTTTCATACATGTCATCGGTGGCAATCAGCACATTGGGGTGCTTTATCAGAACGTCCGCCAGTGCCTTGAATTCGGCGTTGGTGTATGCAACGCCGGATGGATTTGACGGGCTGTTCAGCACAACCAGTCGAGTCTTTTCGGTGATGGCTGATTCCAGTTCTTCGGCAGTCAGCTTGAAGCGATTTTCATACTGGGTTTCGACGATAACCGGCGTTGCTTCAGCCATTTTGACCATGTCAGGGTAGGAGACCCAGTACGGAGCGGCGATAACGACTTCGTCTCCCGGGTTCAGCAGGGCAAGACTCAGGTTGAAAAAGCTTTGCTTGCCGCCACACGAGACCAAAATCTGATTGGCTTCGTAGGTCAGGCCGTTGTCTGTTGCGAATTTTTCGATAATGGCGTTTTTCAAACCCGGGGTGCCGTCGACTGCCGTGTACTTGGTGTGACCGGTGTTAATAGCGTCAATGCCGGCTTGCTTGATATGATCCGGTGTATCGAAGTCGGGTTCTCCGGCGCCAAGGCCGATAATGTCCTTGCCCTCGGCACGCAGTACCGCAGCGCGGTTAGTGACGGCCAAAGTCGGAGAGGGCTTGATCTGTTGAACACGATCAGACAGTTGCAGATCCAAAACTAATATCCTCAAAATCGGGCGATAAGTGATTGAAAACTAGGGGCCGAATCGGTAGGTCACAAGTAAAGGCCCTGATTTTCGGTGAAACCGGCCAATACTACAAAATTTGAGTGACAACTGGAATCCTGATGAGCAAGTCATTTGAACTCGTCTCTAATTATTCACCTGCTGGAGACCAGCCGGTAGCGATCAAGCAGCTGGTCGGTGGCGTACAAGCTGGCTTGCTAAAGCAAACTCTGCTGGGTGTTACCGGTTCCGGTAAAACCTACACCATGGCCAACGTCATCGCTCAATGTCAGCGTCCGGCGATCATCATGGCGCATAACAAGACGCTGGCGGCGCAGCTCTACGGCGAATTCAAGGAGTTCTTCCCCAACAACGCCGTTGAGTACTTTGTCTCGTATTACGATTACTACCAGCCCGAAGCTTATGTTCCGTCTTCCGATACCTTTATCGATAAGGATGCATCGGTGAATGAGCACATTGAGCAGATGCGTCTGTCGGCAACCAAGGCGTTGATGGAGCGTCGTGACGCGGTCATCGTTGCTACCGTATCGGCCATCTACGGTTTGGGTGACCCGGATTCCTACCTGAAGATGATGTTACATCTGGTGCGGGGAGATCAGATTGATCAACGTACTATTTTGCGTCGATTGGCGGAGCTTCAGTACACCCGTAATGATATGGATTTTCACCGCGGCACTTACCGTGTGCGCGGTGAAGTCATTGATGTCTTCCCCGCGGAAAGTGATGACGAAGCCATTCGCATTGAGTTGTTTGATGACGAGGTTGAACAGCTGAGCAGCTTTGATCCTCTGACGGGAGAGGTTTACAACAAGTTGGCGCGTGTCACTGTGTATCCCAAAACACACTATGTTACACCTCGCCAGCGCATTCTGGATGCGATTGAAGGGATCAAGCTCGAGCTGGATGAGCGACTGGCGTATTTTCGCGACGAAAATCTGCTGGTCGAGGCTCAGCGCCTTGAACAGAGAACCCGATACGATATCGAGATGATGCAAGAGCTGGGCTATTGCTCGGGGATTGAAAACTATTCCCGATATTTATCTGGCCGCGATTCCGGGCAAGCGCCGCCGACCCTGTTTGACTACATCCCGGATGATGCTCTGGTTTTTGTCGACGAGTCCCACGTGACTATTCCGCAAATCGGTGCGATGTATCGCGGTGATCGCTCGCGTAAGGAAACACTGGTTCAGTTCGGCTTCCGCTTGCCATCCGCTCTGGACAATCGTCCGATGCGATTTGAAGAGTGGGAGTCCATTATTCCGCAAGCCGTGTTTGTCTCTGCTACTCCTGGCAACTATGAAAATGACCATCAGGATGCCGTCGTTGAGCAGGTGGTGCGGCCCACCGGACTGGTGGATCCTGACATCGAGATTCGTCCCGCTACAGGGCAGGTTGACGATGTGTTGCATGAAATCCAGCAACGGGTTTCATCCGGTGAGCGGATTCTGATTACGGTTCTGACCAAGCGCATGGCGGAGGATTTAACGGAGTTTCTCCATGATCAACAGGTCAGAGTGCGTTATTTGCACTCGGATATCGACACCGTCGAGCGCGTTGAGATTATTCGTGATTTGCGTCTGGGAGAATTTGATGTGCTGGTGGGGATTAACCTGCTTCGGGAAGGCCTGGATATTCCGGAAGTATCTCTTGTTGCTATTTTTGATGCCGACAAGGAAGGTTTCTTGCGCTCAGAGCGTTCGTTGATTCAGACCATCGGTCGAGCTGCTCGTAACCTGAATGGCAAGGCCATTCTGTACGCGGACAGAATGACGGACGCCATGCAGAAGTCGATTAATGAAACCGAGCGTCGTCGCGCCAGGCAGTTGGCTTTCAACGAGGAGCATGGCATCCAGCCCAAGGGTGTCACAAAATCGGTTGAAGACATTCTGGAAGCGGCACCACCGCCGGGTAAGAAGGGGCGTGGAAAAAGCAAAAATCGTCGTGTTGCAGAAACAGCCGCAGATTATTCAACGGATGACTGGAAGTCCTTGCCGGCTTCTAAGCTGGTTGGGCGCGTCAAGGAAGTTGAGGATGCGATGTTTAAGGCTGCCCAGGATCTGAATTTTGAAGAAGCTGCGCGCCTGCGCGATACCCTGCATGAAATGAAAGCCAGGGTGATCGAAAACAGCTGACATGGACTTTATCCTGATCAGACAAAAAAGCCCTTCAGAGAGATCTGAAGGGCTTTGATCTGCCTGTAATTGGGCAAAAATAGGTGTTTAGATAACACCAAGATCCTGAAGCTCGGCGATAACACCTTCGGCATCCAGATGGTCAGCTGCCAGGCTCACGTCGGCACCGTCAGCGCCACCTGGAACCAATACGACCAGACCCGCTTCTTTCAGCAGCGTCGCGGTTTCGGCTTCCCCAATCGCAGCAACACGGCCCATTTCGAACAGGCGACGATCCAGTGTGACCACCAGCTCTTCGGCATTAACAGCGTTAATCGCAACCACAGCCGGTTTCTGATTGAAACGGCGGGCTTTCTCTTCTGCGGTGACCACGCCACGATCGCTGGATTCGGTTGCTTCACCCACGATCATTCCGGCACCAATGGTGACGTTGCTCAGGCGGTCGATGATGATGAACGCGCCGGTGCCCGGAATGCGCTGGTACGGATCGAATGGCACTGCCTTGTCGAGGGATAGCTCAACCAGTGCGATTTCGTTCAGTTCAACCTTGTCAGCCTGGCTTTGCTCCATGGTGTTCACATCCGTCAGATGATGGATGCGGCTCACGGTACCGGCAGTGGAGCTGGAAGCGAATTTGATGTCGTAAGGCTTGCCCGGAACCAGTGCGGATTCGGTCATCCAGACGATGTCGGCGTTCAGTTTGTTGCTGACCACGGGCTGATCGTCGATTTTGACAATCACATCGCCGCGACTGATGTCGATTTCGTCGTCCAGCGTCAGCGTCACGGCTTGCCCAACAAAGGCTTCGTCCAGATCACCGTCAAAGGTCACAATGCGTTCGACCTTGCTGGTTTTCTGGGACGGCAGCGCCATGATGGTGTCGCCCGGACGTACCTTGCCCCCGGCGATGGTGCCGCAGAAGCCTCGGAAGTCCAGGTTCGGACGGTTGACGTACTGTACGGGCAAACGGAAGTTGTCCAGATTACGGTCGTTGGCAACTTCTACCGTTTCCAGAATTTCCATCAGCGTCTGACCGGTGTACCAGGAAGAACGCTCGGAACGATCCACCACGTTGTCACCATCCAGAGCGGACATCGGTACGCAGTGGATATCGGTCAGATTGAGGTCTTTGGCGAATGCCAGATAGTCATCACGAATTTGCTCGAACCGGCCCTGATCAAAATCCATCAGATCCATTTTGTTCACAGCAACCACGACGTGCTTGATGCCCAGCAGGGAAGCAATGAAGCTGTGACGTTTGGTCTGTGTCTGAACACCATAACGAGCATCAATCAGAATAATGGCCAACTGACAGGTCGAGGCGCCGGTCGCCATGTTGCGGGTGTACTGCTCGTGTCCCGGCGTGTCGGCAATGATGAACTTGCGCTTGGCGGTCGAGAAGTAGCGGTACGCCACGTCAATGGTGATACCTTGCTCGCGTTCTGCGGCCAGGCCATCAACCAGCAAAGCCAGGTCGGGCCTTTCGCCTGTGGTGCCGACTTTGGCGCTGTCTTTGGTGACGGATGCCAACTGATCTTCATAGATCATTTTGGAGTCGTACAGCAAGCGGCCAATCAGAGTGGATTTGCCATCGTCGACATTGCCGCACGTCAGAAAGCGCAGCAGCTCCTTGTTTTCATGTTGCTTCAGGTATTCCAGGATATCGGAAGCGATCAGGTCGGATTGATGAGACATTTAGAAGTACCCCTCTTGCTTCTTCTTCTCCATGGAACCGGAAGAGTCGTGATCAATAGCACGGCCCTGGCGCTCGGACGTGGTGGTCAGCAGCATTTCCTGAATGATTTCAGGCAGTGTGGCCGCTTCGGATTCCACTGCGCCGGTCAGTGGGTAGCAGCCCAGTGTACGGAAACGTACGGATTTCATTTCCGGGGTTTCGCCGTCTTCCAAAGGCATGCGTTCATCGTCCACCATGATCATCATGCCATCACGTTCAACGACCGGACGTTTGGCTGCAAAGTACAAAGGTACAATGGGGATGTCTTCCAGATAGATGTACTGCCAGATATCCAGCTCCGTCCAGTTGGACAGTGGGAATACACGGATGCTTTCGCCCTTGTTGACCTTGCCGTTATAAATGTTCCACAGCTCGGGGCGCTGATTTTTCGGGTCCCAGCGGTGCTTGCTGTCGCGGAAAGAATAGACACGCTCCTTGGCGCGGGATTTTTCCTCGTCACGACGGGCACCCCCAAAGGCGGCGTCAAAGCCGTATTTGTCCAGCGCTTGCTTGAGAGCGGCGGTTTTCATGACGTCTGTATGCTTGGAAGAGCCGTGTGTGAACGGGCCAATGCCTTGCTCAACACCGTCCTGGTTGATATGAACCAGCAGCTCCATACCCACTTCTTTTGCCATCTTGTCGCGGAATTCGATCATTTCCTTGAACTTCCACGTCGTATCCACATGCAGCAGCGGGAAGGGGGGCTTGCCAGGATAAAAGGCCTTGCGCGCCAGATGAAGCATCACAGCAGAGTCTTTACCAACGGAGTACATCATGACCGGGTTGTCGAACTCGGCAGCTACTTCGCGGATGATCTGGATGCTCTCGGCCTCCAGCTGTTTCAGATGCGTGAGATGGTAGTCACTGATCATGGGACAGGATTCTCAAACGTATGTAAAAGTCGATGCCTGGTGTTGGAGGGTAGGCCATATCACCTGGGCTGGAATGGTCGGGCCAGAATATACCCGAATGCTACAATGGCTGGGACTATATCAAGGCATCTGGCATATAAGAAGGTGTCTTTAATATCGTTTTGTTCTAATAATAGAGTTCGCTGACCTGCCTGCTGACCGCATTATTTTTGTTGTAATAAAACCTCACCGGCTCCGACAGACTTCATGGGAGCGTTAGTCGGAACACTCTGTTCTCTCTGGGTAACACTCCAAAACTACTTTTTATAACGATCAAAATGGGGTCTGTACTCATGAGCAATAACACTCAAAAAGTTCTTCCAGGTGCGGCATTGGCGTTGGCTGTGGCCAGTATGGTGGGTTGTGCCAGCTATGGAGGTTCTTCAAACAGCGCAGCGGCTCCGGCTGCTTCTGGTGGCACAACGGATCTGGTGCACTGCTACGGCGTGAACGTGTGTAAAGGCCACAACGACTGCGGTACGGCAACCAATAGCTGCGCCGGTCATGCATCCTGTCACGGTACTGGCTTTGTGGCGATGCCATCCAAAGCGTGTGGTGACGTTGGCGGCAAGATCAAGGACGAGTGGGTCGGTCAGGTCGACAAAGCCGATCTGGTGCATTGCTACGGAGTGAACGTATGTAAGGGCCATAATGACTGTGGTACGGCGAACAACAGCTGTGCAGGTCACGCTTCCTGTAAAGGCACCGGTTTTGTCAGCACCACGGCCAAGTCCTGTGGTGACATTGGCGGTACCGTGGGTGCCTGATCAGGCGTTCGCTGTCATACATTGCTGGTCAAGGTAATTGTGCTGCGGCCAGCAAGCATTGTTCTATTTAACAGCAGGAGACGCTGATGCAACCGTCGGATGCCACTTCTGAAACCCTTTTGTCTCCCTATCTGGGATTTGGTCTGGGGCTGCGCACACCGCATTATGAGCAGGTGTTGCAGGAACAGCCGGACGTGGACTGGTTTGAGGTGCTGTCAGAAAACTACATGGTGGCGGGTGGCAAGCCCCGATACTATCTGGAAGCCATTGGTGAGCGTTATCCGCTGGTGATGCACGGTGTGTCGATGTCGATTGGCAGCACCGATCCTCTGAATATGGAATATTTGCGCTCTCTCAAAGCGCTGGCCAATGCGGTGAATCCGCGCTGGATTTCCGATCACATCTGCTGGACGTCGATTCATGGCGTCAACAGTCATGACCTGCTGCCCTTGCCTTATACCTGGGAGACGGTTCGCCACGTGGCTGAGCGAGTCAAACAGGTTCAAGATTTTCTCGGGCGTCGTATCTTGCTGGAAAACGTCTCCAGCTATCTGTCGTATCGCAACAGCGAGATGAACGAGTGGGAATTTCTGAACGCTGTATGTGATGAAGCCGACTGCCTGATTCTGCTCGATGTGAATAACATCTACGTCAGCGCTCGCAATCACGGTTTTGATCCGCTGGATTATCTGAATGTGGTGAATCCACTCAGGGTGCAGCAGATTCATCTCGCCGGGCACAGCGACTACGGTGACTACGTGATCGACACCCACGACCACGATGTACCGGATGCCGTCTGGGACTTGTATCGTGAGACTCTGAAGCGTCTGGGGCCGGTCAGCAGCATGATTGAGCGGGATGGCAATATTCCCACGTTTGATGAGCTGTACAACGAGCTGGGTCAGGCGCGCACGATTGCGGATGACGTACTGGGCATCGACGCCATTCCGGCTTCAAAACGTCACGTGTTCGGAGCCGCACAGCAAGCCGTTCAGGAGGTAGCTCGTGTCTGAACTGGAACGTCTGCAAGACACCATGATGCGCTATCTTCTGCAACCCGATGCTGATAACGAAGCCGACTGTCTGCAGTGGGTCGATGATCAGCACGGTCTGGCGGCACCGCAGCGGCTGCATATTTATGCCAACGCCTACAAGGCAAGATTGCGGGAAGTGATCGATACCGATCATGAAATGCTGGGACTGTATCTCGGTGATGAGTTATTTGAACAAATGGTGAGCGGTTATCTGGCGGCGTATCAATCGCCTTATACCTCTCTGCGCCAGTATTGTGATCGTTTGCCGGAGTTTCTGCGTCAGGACAGTTTTTTTTCCCAATATCCGATTTTAAGCGATCTGGCCGGTTTTGAACGACGTTTGTTTGATGCGTTTGATGCCGCTGAGTCTGATCGTGTGCCAGTCAACGCACTGGAGGGCATTGCAGCGAATCATTGGCCAATATTGAAAGTCCGTTTCCACCCCAGCGTGCAGTTGTGTCAGTTTCAGTCCAATGCTGTTGAGAGCTGGCAAGCGTTGAAGCACAACCAGGAACCACCAGCTCCCCGCTTGGGTGAATCTCGATATTGGCTGTTGTGGCGCAATCAGGAACGGGTGACCGAATTTTCTTCTCTTCAATATTGGCAATATCGGTTAATGGCCGGTTTTCTGAATGGTGACGACCTGTCGCAGCAATGTGAGTTGTTGCTCGATACGTTCGATGAAAACGAAACGCCAGGGCAAGTGTTTGCTGCACTTCAGGCGTGGCTGGAGATGGGAATCATAAGTCACTTTTCCTGAAAGGGCAGTGCTGTTGGCAAATGGTCGATTTGATGTTTTCGGCATGGTCGGATACATTCCGCATCCCTCATTCCATCTGACGGAGAAAGCCTGTGTCAACGCCCTGGGAGCTGTATCAAGCCGATTTGCAACGCGACGATTTTTCTTACGATGCGGCGCAAGAAATGGCCGTGAAACACCTTCAGCGTTTGTACGATGATTTGGTCGCAGCTGAACAGCAGCGTGCGTCGCAGCCTTCTGGTGGCCTGTTGAGCAAGCTGAGCGGGCGTTTCAACAAGAAAAAACCTGAGCCTGAGATGGGCTTGTATTTCTGGGGTGGTGTTGGTCGTGGCAAGACCTATCTCGTTGATACCTTCTATGATGCGCTGCCGTTTGAACGCAAAATGCGCACGCATTTCCACCGTTTTATGCAGCGTGTTCATGGCGAACTGACCAGTTTGTCGGGCGAGAAGAATCCTCTGGAAATCGTTGCGGATCGCATTGCCGAAGAAGCCGTCGTTATCTGTTTTGATGAGTTTTTTGTTTCTGATATCGGCGACGCCATGATTCTCGGTGGATTGATGCAGGAGTTGTTCGATCGCGGCGTCACGCTGGTGGCGACATCCAATATTGTCCCGGATGGTCTTTACAAAGACGGCCTGCAGCGCGAGCGTTTTATTCCGGCTATCAAGTTGCTGAATCAGTTCACGGAAGTCGTGAATGTCGACAGTGGTGTGGATTACCGTCTGCGAACTCTGGAGCAGGCCGAGCTGTACTACTTCCCGCTGGATGTGGGGGCCGACATTAGCCTGAAAAAAAGCTTCGAAGGTTTGGTTCCTGATATCCGTCACGTCAATCTTGATGTGGATGTCGAAGTGCTCGGGCGCGCTATCCCGGCCAAGGCGGTCTGTGATGACGTGGCCTGGTTTGATTTTTATGCTCTGTGTGATGGCCCGCGTTCCCAGAATGACTACATTGAACTGGGCAAGTTGTTTCACGCGGTGCTGATTTCCAATATTCCGGTCATGAGTATCAAGAACGATGACCTGGCGCGTCGCTTTATCAACCTGATCGATGAGTTTTATGATCGTGGTGTGAAAGTGGTGATGTCTGCGGATGCGGCCATTCCGGATATCTATGAGGGCGGCAAGCTGGAGTTTGAATTCCAGCGTACAACGTCACGTATGCTGGAAATGCAGTCGCATGATTATTTGGCGCGTGAGCATCGTGCTTGATGGGTTTCTATAAGCGAGGCGACTGATACTGATAAGGGAAGCCTGGCTCATTCTGAAGCGCTGCCACTCTGTTCAGGGTGACGGCGCTTTTTTTGGGCGTTTACTGTGGTTTTGCGTTGCCCAGAGCGATTTCAACTTGCTGCGAGATTTTTTTCATATCCGCTGGTTTAAAGCCCTGATGCTTCCAAATCACTTTTCCGTCTCGATCGATTAAATAGGAAGTTGGCATGCCGATGACTTGATAGAGATCGGCAATATCGGCCTGGGAGTCGATCAGCAGCGGATAGGTAATCTGGAATTGACTGGCGAATCGGGTGGCGGTTTGAATGCTGTCGTCGAGGCTGATGGCCAGTATGGTGAATCCGCTGTCTTTGTGCTTCTGGTACAGCTCTTCCAGCATCGGCATGGATTTTCGGCATGGTCCACACCAGGCGGCCCAGAAGTCCACAAGAACAACCTTGCCTCGCTGTTCAGACAGTTGCGCGGTCGTCGATGTGCTCTCCAGTGTCGGAAGAACGAAGTCTGGGGCGTTTGTGTCGGTTTCCAGAGCCAGGCAAAGACTGGTGGTGCAGAGTGCGAAGACGGATGCGGTGTTTTGAGCAAGATTCATTGGGTTTTCAGTGTGATTGGCTGAAACCATCAGAATGCCTGAAAGCGGCTTAAGTTCCAAAGCGAGAGGGGGGGCTACTCAGCGTTTGATCCTGGCAGATTGATACTTGCTTGTATAAAGCTTGTATTGGAATCAATTGGAGATATCGCTTTTTAGAATTGGCAGGAACACCAAATTGAAAAAATGGATATAAAGAAGAGTTGATCGGTTGCTCTTTGAAGTATTGCGAATGATCTTCTTGAAAATATGGTGCCTAGGGAGAGACTCGAACTCTCAC
>PBNY01000062.1 GCA_002723385.1 Oceanospirillaceae bacterium
CGCCAGAACCTGGCAAACCGCCCACAAAATGAAACAGCAGTTTGGCTTGCTGAAAGAAGATGAAGACTGCGGTAGCGACAACTTCCGCGCCCGCCGTTATATCGCCAAATACACCATTAACCCGGCCATCGCCCATGGTATTTCTCACGAAGTGGGATCGATTGAGCCGGGCAAGCTGGCGGATCTGGTGTTGTGGAAACCGGCGTTCTTTGGTGTCAAACCTTCCATGATCATCAAGGGCGGCATGATCGCTGCGGCCCAGATGGGCGATCCGAATGCGTCCATTCCGACGCCTCAGCCGGTGCACTATCGCCCGATGTTTGGTGCTCATGGCTCTGCCGCCGCGAAAACCAGTTTCACCGTGGTATCCCAGGCGGCCCTGGATTCTGGTCTGCAAGAGCAGCTGGGTATCAAACGGGATCTGGTGGCGTGCAAGAACACCCGTAATATTTCCAAAAGCGACATGGTGCTGAACGACTGGCAGCCTGATATTACGGTCGATCCGCAAACCTATGAAGTGCGCGCCGATGGCGAGTTACTGACCTGTGAACCGGCGACTGAACTGCCGTTAGCCCAGTTGTACAATTTGTTCTGATCAGGGCGTTTCCACGCGTAAGCATGGGAACGGGGTATTGAAAAAATCGAAGTAAATTCTGGCTCCCATGCTTCTGCGTGGGAGCCAATCCGGAGAAATCCATGCTGGAAATTTATGAACGCCTGGGCGTTCCCGAAAAAGAAGGTGACCCTGCAGGGCCAGTCTACGCCACGGTTTGCCTGACTCACGAACAACGGGATCGCGGCCGGCTGAAGCTGGTCAGTACCGAAGGCGAAGAAGTGCGGGTGTTCCTCGAACGTGGCAAGCCGCTGCTGGTGGGTGAATACCTGAAGTCTCACTGCGGCAAGATCGTTCTGGTTGAAGGGGCGACGGAAGCCGTCACCGAAGCGCACAGCGATGACTGGCACACGTTCGCCCGTGGCTGTTATCACCTCGGTAACCGACACGTGAAGTTGCAGGTGGGGGAGCGCTGGTTACGCATCACACCGGATCATGTACTGGAAGAAATGCTGGAATTGCTGGGACTGACCCTGACGCATACCGAAGCGGTGTTTGTACCGGAATCCGGTGCGTATTCGGGTGGGCACAGCCATTCACACGACTCTCACAGTCATTCGCACGGTCATTCACATAGCCATTCGCACGGTCATTCACATAGCCATTCCCATGGTTCACACAGCCACGAGCACCACCATGGCTGAAGTTCCGGTACCGAACCCTGATTCCACAGCCGCACCTGAATTTACAACAGACTTGTCACTGACTCGCCTGTTGCAGTTGTGTTCGGTCAGCCTGCCGGTGGGGGGATATGCCTTTTCTCAGGGGATGGAATACGCCATTGACGCTGGCTGGATTCGCAATGCTGCTGGTGTCCGCTCCTGGGTGGACGAGCAACTGACGCTGAGTCTGGCGCAAACCGATGTGCCGATCTTGCGCATGGCCATGGCGGCAGCAGAGCAGCAAGACTGGCATGAATTGGCGGCGCTGAACGAATTGGTACTGGCCTGCCGGGAGACGCACGAACTGAGGCTAACCGACACAGCGATGGGCGAAGCCTTGCACCGACTGCTGATCAGTTCGAAATTCGATGTGCCATTTGAGCGCGGCGAAGACATCAGTTTTATTTGCCTGTTTGCACTGGCTGCTGGTCAATGGGGCATTCCCTATCGTGCCGCCGCCTTGGGATTTCTCTGGTCATGGCTGGAGAACCAGATCGCGGCAGCGACCAAGCTGGTGCCATTGGGACAGACCCAGGCGCAGCAGCTGTTGGTGGAGCTTCAGCCGGAGTTACCAGCCGCGCTTGAACTGGCCGATAAGGTAAACAAGGACTCGGTCGGGGCTGGACTGCCCGCGTTGGCGATTGCCAGCTCTCGACACGAGCACATGTATTCACGCCTGTTTCGTTCCTAGAGCGGGTGGAAACAGAGATAACCACAAGACCCGGGAGATTTTATATGTCGCAGCCAAAACAGACACTGAGAGTGGGCGTGGGCGGCCCGGTCGGATCTGGCAAAACCGCGTTACTGCGGTCACTGTGTACGGCCATGCGTGATCACTACGACATTGCAGTGGTGACCAATGATATTTACACCAAGGAAGACGCCAAGTTCCTGACCGAGAACGAAGCCCTCAGTGCAGACCGTATTCTGGGCGTTGAAACCGGCGGTTGCCCTCATACGGCCATTCGTGAAGACGCCTCCATGAATCTGGCGGCTATCGACCAGCTGTTGGAACGTCACGGTGCGTTGGATGTGGTGTTTGTGGAAAGCGGCGGAGACAACCTGAGCGCGACTTTCAGTCCGGAGTTGTCTGACCTGACGATTTATGTGATAGATGTATCAGCAGGGGACAAGATTCCTCGCAAAGGCGGGCCGGGTATCACCCGATCTGACCTGTTGATCATCAACAAAACCGATCTGGCTCCGATTGTCGGTGCTTCACTGGACGTTATGGATCGGGATGCCAAAAAAATGCGTGGCGAGCGCCCGTTTGTGTTTTCCAATCTGAAACAGGCACAGGGGCTGGATGACATTATCCAGTTTATCGTGACGGAAGGCATGTTGGAGGCGAAAGCGTTGCCGCCAGCCAAAGCCGTTGTTTAACACTAACGTTTACATTTTTCTTTGATAGAACAAGGTCAGGAATTTCACCAATGACTCACATTGCCAAATCACTCATTACCAAAACACTGGTGTCTGCTGCTGCCGTTGTCACTCCGGCCATGGCACTGGCTCACAATGAACACGAGTCCTCCAACCTGATGGCAGGACTGCTGCATTTCTTCAGTAGCCCGGATCACCTGTTGAGCGTCATCGCGCTGGTGGGTGTCGCAGGGTATCTGTTTTACCGCAGCACAAAAGCCGATTCTGAATAACTCTCTACCGTATCGATATCGCAAGAAAACAAAAGCCCATACCCGTGTTGACGTCGGGTATGGGCTTTTGTGTAGCCGGTGGGTCTAGCGAGCCAGATCGTAAGCCAGATTTCCGGCAGTGCAGGCGGATTTCTGTTTGCCGTAGGCGTTGCTCTTGTACAAGGCGCTGGAGTATTTGCCGATATTCTTCACTTTGTCAGCAAAGGAATCGGCGGTCAGATTGGTATGTTGCAGAGCCTCTTCAACTTCTTGCTGGGCTGCCTGACGGGCCTTGAACAGCTGCATCTGCACCCGGCTGTAGACGTTCACAGCGCCATCGCCGTTGGTTTCAATCGGCAGGAAGATGGCTTTCGGGTGTAACTCGGTGACCAGGGATTGAACGCCGTCGGACACCGCGCTGGAGGGCATGCAGCCAAATGGCTTGATGCTCAGGGTCATATTGGCCTTCTGATGCAGTACGTTCTGGATCAGTTTGCCCACTTCCATATGGCCTTCGCCGCCGCGCAGACGGTTGTCGTAGTGCTGGTGGCTGATGTTGGCGAGTTCTTGCATGTCCGGCAATTTGTAGTGTGACAGGCCGAGCATGCGGCAGTAGAAGGCAAACAGGGTGCGAATGACTTTTTCACCGACGGTCAACATCAGCAGCGTCTTGCGAGCGTTCACACCTTCAAGACCAAACTTGCTGCCCTGTGGGCCTTTGCGATCCACCTTGCTCAGTCGCATGCGTTCCTGAATATCGAACTTCACGCACCACATCAGATACAAAGGCCAGGCGATGGCGAGCTGGATATCCACTTCTGCGCCTTCTTTCTCCAGAAACTGCTGCATGCGGTAGTTGCCGTCGCCTTCGGTGGTCATGGCCCAGAATTCACCAATGATGGCGACCTTGGGTTTCACCTGGGTGCGATCAACCTGAATCGCGGCCAGTTCCTTGCGCGACTGACGCAGCGCCTTGTTCAGACCCGTGTTGGATTGCAAGGCTTCGGCGATGCGCAGCTTGGCGCGTTCGAGTACGCCCTCGGTTTCACCCGCCGTTACTTCGTACGGACGAATGCGGTAGCCCAATGCGTTGAGAATATCGCCAATCATCACCGCGCGAACCAGTGCGGTGAAGAACTTCAGGTTGATCTCCAGACCAATCTCTTTGCCGGTGGCCTGCTGGATGCCCTTGTTCTGTTGCAGCAACAACACCCGGAAGCCTTCAAAACCGGCGTCGCGCAAGGCCTTGCGGAACTCGGTGACGTAGGTACCGAAACGGCATGGGCCACAGGAGCCGATGGTAGTGAACAGGTAGTTGTCGATGATGTCCTGTTTCGGAATGCCGGAGGCTTCCAGCGATTTCAGCTTTTTGACAAGATTGCCGACGGTGTAATAGGTCGGGTTACACTGCCCCCGGTTGCCGAACTCGCGTCCAAGCTGCAGACCTTCGTTGTCCGGTGTGCCAATGGCCAGGGTCTTGTAACCGACGCCACGCAGAGCCGACTGCACAAACAGGTCATGGGCGACAGTCAGACCAGCGTGCAAAATGGTGGTATTGGCGCGCTGCTCAGCGGTGAATTCGGTTGGGTTAGCGTCGTACCAGTGATCCGTTTCGGTTTCTGACAGACCCAGACGTTGCTGCTCGGAACGAGCGAAATCATCAACCTGGCTCTCGACCTGACGCAGATAGTCTGCCGGATCTACGTGCGTCACATCCACGGCATTGATTCTGTTTTCATTCGACATAGTGGTATCCCTGAACTCAGTTAGTCGATTTGGGCAAGTGGTATCAGTTCGGCTTGTTCAATGATGGAATGAGCCAGGGAAAAATCGTGTGACGATGCTTCCTCAGAAACCGGTTTGGGTTCGAGCACGGCCTTCAAGTGCTCGATCTCATTCACAATGGCCTGATCGGCCAGTACTTCCGGAGGTGCCGCCTGCAGCAGGTCGAGGCGTTTCTGCGCCAGTGAGCGTTCAAATTCCAGGCGCTTGTCGGCCTCGTCCTTGAGTGCTTCCTGAGCCAGACCCAGGGTGTAGGCGTAGGTTTTGACCCGAATCTTGATCGAGCCGGATGGCTTGTTGGCGTCTATGTCGTGCAAGGACGAATACGGCGTTCGGCTGGCGGCCACCATACGATCAATCAGGCCATACGTCGGCGCGTCCATACCGCATTTGAAGCTGGACAGATCCAGCACCGCCACGTTCGGATGACGTGCGGCAAACTTGGTTGCCCAGACTTTCTGGACGCTGTTGACGCTGTAGTTTTCAGGCCAGATGTCCTGAATTTCCAGCGGCGAATCCACGTGGCCCTTGCGCAGGTCGTCGCGGAAATACGGTTCCAGCCACTCCTTGTCTTTCGGAATCGAGCGGGTCGACAGGATCGGATAGCCCATCGCCTGATATTCCTCCAGCACACCGTGATTCATACCGGGATCGTTATGATACGGGCGGCCCGTCATCAGAATCGCAACCCGGTTTTCTGCCGCCACGGCTTCCAGAATGGCTTTGCCTTTCTCCTGCATGATGCGGTCGAATTCACGCAAGGCGGTGAACGCTTGTTCGATAGCGAAGTTGTTTTCGTCGCGGGTGATCTGCAACAGCTCACCGAATTGCAGGAACATACGTTCCTTGGCCAGCTCCGGCTCGTTCAGTGTGATCGGCGTGTCCAGATACTGGATATTACGCTGGGCGAAGAAGTCGGTTTCCTTGGTGAAGGTCGCGCCAATGACCTTCGGCGTGCCCGCCACAATGGTGCAGCAGGCCACGTCCTGGACGCTTTCAACAAAGCTGGGAACATGGGTCAGCGCCGGGAAGAAAATACAGTCCAGCGGCTTGCGCTGATGATGCTCGAACATCAGGTTGTGAATGTGCGCCTGCACCACCTTGGCCGGGTAACAGGGGTCTACCGAGCCGTACTTGCCACCGGCCTGCCACAGCTCTTCCGAGGTGTCGTCCGAGAACACAAGATTGCGAGCAGGCACCCCTAGCGCTTCAAAATAGGCACGCCAGAACGGTCCGGTGCTCCACATATTCAGTACTTTGGGCATCCCAATGCGGAATTTTTGCCGCAGTGCCTGCGCCGCTTCGTCTGAGCGCTCAAAGCCCCGGACAACGGCTTTTTCTTTCTGCTTGCCCAGCCAGGTATGAACCACTTCGATGTCGTTGACGGGCGTACCGGCATCCGGCTGTGGCTCCGGTCGGAACCAGGATTTGAACGCCAGGGTGGCTTCGTAATCGACCAGATTCGGGAACACCTTCATGCGTTCACGGCGCTGTTTGTTCAGCGCACGCAGGGCATCGACGTCCTCCAGCGTGCCTTTTTCGCAACTGAAACCAGAGATATAGCGGGCGATGTCCTGCTTCGGCGTGACCACATCGACAAAGGTTCGGGAGCAGTTGTTGGCGCAGAAATCACAACGGGTGCTGTCGTCGTTGCGAGTGGTGTAATCCAGCGCGATGGCTTCATCCAGACCAATAAAGGTCGAGTAGCCCCGGCGTTGGGTCACACGTAGTGCTTCAAACGCTGCGCCCAGAGCGCCAGCTTCGCCGGTATGAGGGTGAACGTGCACCTCGGCATCGGGGACGCGTTCGCAGATGTAGTCGACCTGAGCCTTGACCGCTGCCAGATTCTTCTGGGTGCCGCCTTGCAGCACAAAGATACGGCCCAGTTCGGCCATGCGCGGCACCTGAACCACGTACTGCCAGATGTTTTTCGGCAGCACCAGTGCCAGTCCGGCCAGCAGCTCCTCGGCGTTGTAGCCTTCTTTCTGGAAGTTGACCCGGTCAGAGTCGAGGAACACCGCACAGCCGTAGCTGAAGGTTGGTGACAGGTTTGCGTTAAACGCTCGTTCAGAGTATTCGGTGATGGGAATGCCGAACTGGTCGGCCATGGCTTGCAGCAACATGCCATTTCCGGCGCTGCAGGAGTTCGACAGGCGGAAATTCTTGATCGCCTGATTCTCCATAAACAGCACCTTGATGTCCTGACCGCCGACGTCGCAGATCACATCCACATTGGGGAAGTAATGCTGGGCGCTTTTCATATGCGCCACCGTCTCGACGATATTGGCGTCGGCGCTGAGGGCGGTTTCCATCACATCACCGGCGTAACCGGTGACGCCAAAACCTTTGATGGTCAGCAGGGCACCCTGCTCGGTGGCCCAGTCCCGCAGCCCCTGAAACATCAGTTTCATGTCTTCCAGCGGGTTGCCTTTCGAGAGCCGGTACACCTTGTGCAGAATCTCGCCCTGATCATCAATCAGAACGCATTTGCTGGAGGTCGATCCTCCATCCAGACCGATGTAACCGGAAATACGGGTCTGGGTTGCCAGCGCAACCGAATTGAATTTGGGCAGCTGATACAGATCGACAAATTGAGCGCTCTCATCGGAACTGGCGACCAGCCCCGGCCCGGCGCTGTCACCCAGTTGGGCCTGACGACCGACATCGATAAAAGAGGTCAGCGCATCCAGACCTTCAAACGGCTTGCCCTTGTTCTCGGCAATACCGAACAGCACAGCGCCATAGGCGGCGTAATATTCCGAGTTGTCCGGCGAGAAAATCAGTTCTTCAACCGCAAGATCGGCTGGCGTGTAGCCGCGTTCTTCCCAGGTTTGTGGAATGCGATAGCGCCAGCACTCTTTCAGAAACGGCAGGTAGGTATTCGGGCCGCCGAGCAGCAATACCTTGTCCTTGAGCGTGTTGCCACGGGTCAGCACCGCCAGATTCTGCTGCACAATGGCGTCAGCCAGTGAACACATGATCTCTTCAGAGGGCACCGCGCTTTTGACCAGATTGACGATGTCGGTCTCGGCGAATACGCCGCACTTGGCCGCCACATGATGCAGCTTGTCGGGATTAAACGACAACGATCCCAGCGCTTGCTGCGACATCCCGACCTTGATCACACACTTGTCGATGGTCGCGCCAGTACCGGACGCGCACTTGTCGTTCATCGACGTAATGGCGCGTTTCTCGCCGGTGTTGTCGTTGGTCTTGAAGACGATGATCTTGGCGTCCTGACCGCCCAGTTCGATCACACTGGACACGTCCGGGTGCAGGGCTTCAACCGCCAGAGTGACGGCGTTCACTTCCTGCACAAAACTGGCGTTGATGTGCGGCGCCAGCGGCCCGGCCCCGGAGCCGGTGATAAAGAGTTGGTAGTTCTCGAAAGGGATATCAGGAAAGTGGTCGATCACTTCCTGCAGCAGCGCCTGCAGGCATTCCGCCTGTCGGGTTTCATGGCGCTGATACATCTTCCACAGGATGTCGCGGGTGTGAGAATGCATCACCACCAGTTTGACCGTGGTGGAACCCACGTCGATACCAAGATAGGCAGAGCTCAGCGTCATACGTTTACCCCGGCGAAATCATGCGCACGTCTCGTGGCTGCCATAGCTCTGTAACCTCCGTTATTACTGCTACTGTTCAGCTTGTTACCAGTGTGGAATAAAAACACTCGTAGACAGATCAGGACATTCTAACTTGAAAATGTTTAGTCTTGACGTGGATCAAATCAAGAGTCGAATCTATCAGTAGCGGTTTGGCTTTTCAATGAACGGATGTTTACAGATTGTTTGCTATGGATTGACAGCGAGTCGTTTCAGCATGGGTTGCAACTGCGCCTCGTAACGCTTCCATTGCTCAATCCGATTGGAAGACAGCGGTTTGCGTACCTGGGTGGCTGACAAGGTACTGACAGAGCGAGTATTTTCGTGAAAGTTAAGGCAGGCCTCATTCCATGACAGCCCGACGAATTCCAGCAGGCTCTCGATGGTAGCGGAGGGGTTTGAGATCAACGTCTCGTAATCCATGACGAAGATATCCTTGCCGGTTGCCTGCCAATGCTGGATCAGCTTGTCACTGGCGTTCCAGATGTCGGCAAGTTCTTCCTGGTTATAGGTGAACAACATTCCATCGGCAAAATACTGGCGATAGCATCCCCACAGGTTATCCATCGGATTACGGCGGCAAACGATGATCCTGGCCTGTGGCAGTGCCTTGCGTATCAAGCCGATGGCTTTGTAGTTTTGTAGATTCTTGTCCGTAAAAAAACGCTTGTTTTGTAATGCCAGGGTGCTTTCCAGATAAGCGTCGCCGATGGATGACCAGACCTCGGTCGGCAGCTCCGCCACCCAATCTGGATAGCTTTTTTTGATTCCCTTACGCGCCAGCCATTTTGCACAGGCGAGGGGCAAGTCGTTCAGCTCATCTCCGGCAACCACATCAGGGTGGCTGGAAAGAATCTGCTCGGTCAGGGTTGTACCGCTGCGCGGCAGGCCACAAATAAATATCGGCGTGCTGGAATCGTTATTGGCGCTTGCAGCTTCTTCCTGTGCGAGTGGAGCCGTGGATGCTGGAAATGCGGAAATTGTTTTCTGTATTTGACTGACTTCAGCCGAATGCTGATAGGAGCTGGCTGCGCGCTTGAGATCCTCTCCTGCCTGAATGTGCTCAAATTGAACCGAATAATTGCTGGCGGCTTCATCGCTTCTGGCAAGCGCGTAATACATTTTTGCGCGCTGGTTCGAATCAATTCGGGTGTCTGAAGCCAGCTTGAGACAGCGTTGATATTCCTCATCGGACAAGGCACCGATCATATCCGAGCGATTCCAGATGGCATTGCTGTTCGCCGGATTCAAAGCCAGACAACGCTTGAAACTCTCCAGAGCCAGGGTTGTGCGTCCCATTTCCTTCAGGATAACCCCACGGTGGTTATGCAACTCATCCAGAGAGGGTTCGAGCTTGATGGCCTTGTCAATCAGCTGTAGCGCTTCGGAGTGCTTCTGGTTGTCGCGCTTCAGCGTGGCGAGAGCGGTTAATGCGGGAACAAATCTTGGCTTGGCCTTGAGGCAACGCTGGGTATCCTGCAGCAGGCCCTCGTTGTCTGAAACCCGGTGCAAGGCGGTGAACAACATCATCCAGGCGTCAGCGAAACCCGGTACCTGCTGCGTCACCTGGCGAAGCAGATTAATAGACGCTCCAGGCTGCCCGGTTTTTAACCAGCGTTGGGCTTGAATCATGACATCCTGAACAGGCAGTGTTTGCTTGCCCTGACCGGGCATCTCGACGTTGATTGGCTTCAGTAACGACTTATTCTGTTTGACCTTATTGCCTGAACTACGAACTTTCTTGACCACGCTGACTGACACCTTGAAGACTGGACCAAAGACGATTATGCCCGAATACTGCCAGTTCGGCAGGAGCCGGTTGTGGCAGTGACTTGTGGTAGTGAAAAGGAACTTGATCTTATGAAAACTGCTCGTCAGAGAGTGTTCTTATTCTGCATTCTATGGCTGTCGATGGCTTGTCATGCCAGCGACAGCCCTGAGATTCATATCATCGGTGATGACGACCAGAGCAGCTACTTTCTGGTGGAAAAATCCGCTTCAAAAAGCATCCAGAAGTATACGTTCCCTGATTTGAAACTGACGCTCATCGACGACCCGTGCGAGCGATTGTATGAAGCGTTGCTTCATGACAATCAGCTGGTTTTTGTTTGTGAATCGACACACATAACAGCCCCGGTATTTGACGAGGGTTCTCGATCCATTTTTGTACCGGAGCACTATGTTCAAGCTGAATTTCACGTCGCCTTCATGGGACGCTTGATTTTTCTATACGACGAGACCGTTATTTATATGTTCGGTCTGGATGGCGCTCCCGTAAAACGCCTTGATTTGTCACACCATTTGCCACCCATTGCGAAATCTGCCGCAGTAGAATTTACCAGCAGCTATCGTTTTATATTTGCCGCTGGGCAGTGGGGAGGTAAACAGGTCGTAATTCAGAAGAAAGATTTTTTAATGAAGGAGGAACCCATTTCTGACGTGGCTAGATTGCAGTACTTTGCTGATAATCAGAAGGGGTATTTATTGGGTGGTGGGTTAGACCGAGAACCAGAATATAAGGTTGTGGCGATATCTGAAGGAAAAAGCGACGTCATCTATAAACACCAAACCAAAACTCGGAACCGTTTTGAGCGTGCTGTCTATCTGCTAACCGGTGTGTGCATAGGGGATTATCATCCTTCTGCATCGCATACCGATCATTCTGATTTGTACTTGCTATTCGCTTTCTGTGGTCTGGCAAAAGTGACGGGTGATGGGCAAGGGTACGAATTTCTAATACCAAGTCGGGAAATGAAATCAATAAAAGAACGTGAAAAGGATAGGGATGAACCTCTGGATCACTTCTCTGCTTTCAGAATCAAAAATGAGCAGGTTCTTTTTTATCACACTCATTTGGGTATCAGGGTGTTTGATTTGAATACCCGGAATTTATATAGGTTGGGTGTGCAATGAAATCTATTGGAATTTAGTGAGTTCGGAATAATTGGATAGCAGCGGAAATTTTACCGTTTGATTTTGTTATGCAATTTTACCATTCGGAAGCTTTATCTCCAATTGTGCATTAATGTCGGACACTTTACACTGCATTGTAATATCGCTAATGTCACCGATGTTTAATATCAGAGGGTCGTTTCCGGCAATGCCTGTATCAAAAGAAAATCTATATTCTTTCTGGTGCTTGTATTCATCTCTCTTTCTAAAAATAGAGTCAACTTCTGAGAAAGAGCCATTGAAGCTAGTAGGATCGTAATACTCAACTAATCCGGCATTGAGCCCATAATTATTGGAACTTGCTGCTGCTTTAACTCGTTCAATAAATTTATTAAAGTTGGTAACTATGACAGCGTAATCTCCAAGAGTCTCACATTCTTTAGGGATAGATATTTGTTTCTTGAATTCTTCTATTGTCTCTTCAGAAATCTCGTAAAAATCACCACTGTGAGCGGCATAAATACAAAAAACATTTAGGTGATCATGCCAGTTCATCTGAGTCATTACTGGGCCAGCAAGATCTGTAATGATTTTGCCATTGATTTCTAGCCGTATTTGATCTGGTTGATGCCAGCCAACAACGCCTTCGTATTTATCACCACGATTAGCTGATTCGTCTTCTTCATATTTTCTAAAAAAAGAAAGCCTGTTTGAGAATAGCTTTCCTTTTATGAAATCTTTGGCATATTCTTCCCTGTCAAATACTTTTACTAAGAAAAATATCGTTCTACTCACCGTGGCTCCTTATTATGCTTAACAATTCAGTTTTACGAATGCTTATTTCTACAATGAATCAATTTTATGGAAATAGGACTTAAGTTAATTGATGATCATGTTATCACTGAGCACGTTATTATTCCAAATAAAAACACATATTTTTATGGTTCACATGGCACGTAAATCAGGCGATGTTTTCGCCTACCGTCCCTGAATTCAGGGGTTACGCTATCAAGGGTTAGAAAAGCGAGCAACCATTCCCGACAAAAAAATTATGGATTTCCCAAAGTGACTGGTTTTCAGTTCTGTTGAAAGGATTGGCAAAAGCCCTTTGTACAACGCCATTAACGGACGTTTGACCCTGCATCCAGCAGGGCCAAAGTCCGCTAAAATCATTACTTATCCACTGGCTCGCTGCTGCCCAGCAGTTGAGCACTCTCCACCAGATGCAGGAATTCGGCGCGGTAGCCTTCGTCGTCCTTGCCTTTGGCCTGTTTGCCCAGCGTCAGCACCTGATCAAAGCTGGCGTTGCCCTTGTATTGTGAATCCCGCAGCAGCAGTCCGAATTCCGCCACTGACGCGGCAAAGCGGAAGTCGTCCGAGCTGGCGTTGAGGGTTTTCCAGGGCTGGTCAACCACGTACTGGAACGGCTGGCTGGTGTCGGAATCCGGCTGTTTGTAGCGCAGTTTGACGGTCAGGGTGTCGTTGCTGTTGGCCTTGTCGGTCAGCTCGGAAGTCTGGTACTTGAGTGGCTGTTCGTTCTGGCTGCCGTCGGCGGGAATGATCTCGTACAGGGCGGTTACGCGCAGGCCCGCGCCGAGTTCTCCGGCGTCTTTCTTGTCGTCGGTGAAGTCTTCATTGGCCAGCATCCGGTTCTCGTACCCAATCAGGCGGTAGCTTTTAACCTTGGCCGGGTTGAATTCCAGTTGCAGTTTGACGTCCTTGGCGATGGTCAGCAGGGTTCCGGCCATCTCTTCCACCAGCACCTTACGGGCCTCGCGGATGTTGTCGATGTAGGCGAAGTTGCCGTTACCCTGGTTGGCCAGCTTTTCCATCTTGTTATCGCGGTAGTTGCCGCTGCCAAAGCCGAGCACGGTCAGGAACACGCCTTTCTCCCGCTTCTGCTCGATGATGCGGGTCAGCTCGGCGTCGGAAGAGGGGCCGACGTTAAAGTCGCCGTCGGTGGCCAGAATCACGCGGTTGTTACCGCCCTTGATAAAGTGCTTCTCAGCCATTTGATAGGCCAGTTCGATGCCTTGTCCGCCTGCGGTGGAGCCTCCGGCACTGAGCTGGTCGAGAGCCCGGATAATGCTGGTGTTTTCGTTGCCTGGCGTTGGCTCCAGCACCACGCCCGCCGCTCCGGCGTAAACGACGATGGACACCCGGTCTTTCTCATCGAGCTGGTCAACCAGTAAACGGAAAGCACGCTTGAGCAGCGGCAGCTTGTTGCCGTAGTTCATTGAGCCAGACACATCCAGCAGGAACACCAGATTGCTGGACGGCAAATCTGCCGTCGGAATCGCCTTGCCCGACAAGCCAATGTGCACCAGTTGATGGTCGGTATTCCACGGTGCTGGCGCGATCTCGCTGTAGACCGAGAACGGATGCTCGCCCGTTGGCCTTGGGTAGTCGTAGGTAAAGTAGTTGATCATCTCCTCGATGCGCACCGCGTCGGCAGGTGGCAGCTGACCGTCGTTCAGCATCCGGCGCACATTGGTGTAGGAGGCGGTATCGACATCAATCGAGAAGGTGGACAGCGGGTCGGTCAGCACGGTCTTGAAGCCGTTTTCCACGATGCGGTCGTAGACTTCGTTGTTCTCAGGCTCGCCATTGGGCGGCAGTACCGGGTGAGGGGAGGGCATCGGCGGGTGTATCGCAGCATGGCCTGCCGAGAGCTGCGCCGCACCAACGGCTACCTTGGCTCTGGGCATCGGAGCCGCTGCGTCCATGACCATTCTTTCCTACACCATCATGTGCTTGGCCAGTGCTGGCGGCTCAGACTGGCGCTTGGCTTCCTCAGCCACTCGCACGCGTTGTTCATGAGCGACGGCCGCTTGCTCATTGGCCTCGCCATCACTGGTGGTGCTGGAACAGGCAGCCAGCATCAGGCTGGTACTGCTGATCAGAATCGCGGTTGCCAATCGGGTGCGGGAAAAAATAAACCGTGTCATAGAAATCCTTGTTTCCTGTCAGGTGAATCCAAATCAGTGACCGTTTAAACGCTGAAATCAGTAAAGGTCATGTTGGCTTGGAAGGCCAGAACCGGAAACAAGTTTCGTGACTTGAAACAAAAAGTGGAAATTAATTCCATTTGGTGGGTTTCAGATCTGTATCAAGGATTTCGGGAATAAATTCCCTCCCACCTATCCCGTTAACCCGGTCTGTTTCAATACAGCAGGGTGGGCATGGCTATCGGGGCATGTGCTGGAGCGGATTTTTTTCTCGATGCCCTCTGGCAGCGACAAATTCCCCGAGCTGGAAGTCAGCTCGCCATATGGCGCTCTATGATTGGCCAGGCTTCGCGCCCCGTGGCTTGCAGCTTGTTCAGTAGTTCCGGGGAGAAGTCAGCACTGACTGCTTGCTGATAGGACGGACGTTTGAAGAGGCGTTGTTGCCAGTCCTGAACCGCAGGAAATTCCGCCAGCATGTCGAGCCAGTCGAATTGGTACACCGTCTGAAAATACGGGGCCATGGCGCAATCGGCTAGCCCAAATTCCTGTCCGGTTAACCATGGCTGTTGTTGCAGTGTTTTTTCCATCATCGCGAAGGTTGCCCGATAGAGGCGCACGGCTCCGGCGACATCGGGTGCTTCCAGCCCCTGTTGCAGCAAGTGGCGCTGGCGCTCTCGGCGTGGCTGTTCGGGAACCTGATCAATCAGGCGTTGCTGTTCCTCGGCGCTTTTCTCCAGCATGGCCGGTCGCATCACCAGCGGCCACTGCAGTGCACCGCAGGAAGGGTGCAATTTGATATCAATGTGTTTTAGCCACAGGCGAATTTGGGCGATGTCATAGGCGGACTGCGGACGCAGGGGTGGCTGGGGGAACGCATCTTCCAGATATTCACAAATCACGGATGATTCGATAATCGCTTTATCATCATGCACCAGCGTTGGCACCACGCCGAGAGGATTGAGCTTCAGGTACCAGTCTTGCAGATTCTCCTTGTTGGGCAGGTCAATCGGGTGCGCCTGCCAGGACAGCGCTTTTTCAGCCAGGACGATACGAACTTTCTGGGCGCAGGGAGACATGATGTGGGTATACAGGGTGATCATTGCAGTGGCCTCAGTATTGTTGGAGTTATTGCTCTGAAGGTGTGATCCCAGTGTATGGCTGTAAAACTGCAGTTAGAATGGAGATTGTTACAGACTGGAAATGCAAAAATGCAGATCAACTGGAACGACCTGAAGTTTCTGCTGGCACTGGCGAGAGCGGGCAAAGTGGCTGACGTCGCGCGAGAAACCGGTGTCGACAGCACGACGGTCACACGGCGTATCAAAGCACTGGAGCAGGCGCTGCAATGCCAGTTATTCAAGCGCATCGACAATCGTTATCTGCCTACCGAAGCGCTGCAACAGGCACTCCGGAACGCCGAACAGGCGGAGCGTGAGATTGGCCTGATGACCCAGAGGCTGACGCAGCAGGATGCTCATCTGCGTGGTCGAGTGCGAATCACGTCGGTGCATACGTTCATCAACAGCTATTTGTTGCCACGGTTATCCGATTTTTATGAGCGTTATCCAGACATCGAGCTGGAGATCATCGCTGACAGCAGCCAGCTGGATTTGGGGCGTCATGAAGCCGATCTGGCCATTCGCATGGGGCGTCCGGGGCAGCAAAGCATCGTCACTCGCCGCCTGACCGAACTTCACTACAGCGTCTATGCTCACACGCGGCTGGCAGATCAGGGACGGGAGCTGTCCGGGTTACCGTGGATTCTGTTTGAGGAACGTTACAGCAGTTTGCCGGAAGCCCAGTGGCAACAACAGCAGGTGCCCGAGGCGCAGGCGTGTTTGTACTGCAACGTCGGTCTGGCGATGTTGAACGCTGTCAAATCCGGCCTCGGCGTGGCTTGTATTCCCTGCTACATGGGGCAACCGGAGCCTGAATTGGTCGCTCTGGTTCCGCCATTCAGCCTGCGAGAACTTTGGGTGTTAATGCATCCTGAAAAACGTAATCTGGCCAGAGTTCGGGCCTTTCTTGATTGGCTGGAACAGCAGGTCAATGCCGATCAAGCCCTGTTCCTGGGGCAAGCTGAGGACACAATCGATGGAACTTAATCCGCAATTGCTGAAGAAACTGGCGCGTATGGAGATGCCGTTTGGAAAATATCAGGGCCGAATATTGATGGATCTGCCAGAACCGTATTTGCTCTGGTTTGCTCGTGAAGGATTTCCACAGGGAGAGTTGGGTGCCTTGCTGGAGCTGATGCTGGAGATACGGATCAACGGTCTGGAGTCTTTGCTTCAGCCATTGCGGGAGGAGTGATGTTCTTTCCGCATATGCCGCAAAACCATTCGCTCAGCTTTGGCGTCGATCTGAAGCTGTTAAACCAGGCATCAACTCCTTCAGCGGATACCCCGCGAACGGCTTGCTCTGCTTCAGCACCACATGGGTATTGATATGGCCGATTTCCGGCACGGTCTGGATCAGGTCGTTGGTGAGGTTCATATAGCGGCTCATCTGCCGACAGGCGAAATGCACAATCAGATCGCAACTGCCGCTGACGGTATAGGCCGAGATGGCTTCCGGCATATTCTGGATGCATTGCTCCAGAAACCGGAAGCGTTCCGGCGCATGATCATTCAGCGAAATGGTCGCTATGCACATCACCGGTTCGCACAGGCGTTCGATATCCACCTGCCCCTGAAAGCCGCTGATCCAGCCGGATTCCAGCAGACGCTGTGTGCGTTCATGACAAGCGCTGGCAGACAAATGCACTGACTCGGCCAGCTCCTTGTTGCTGATACGGCCATGTTGCTGGAGCTGCTGCAAAATGCGCAAATCCGTTCGATCAAGGTCGTGGGAACAGGAATGAGAGCGTTTCATACTGATCTCCGTGGCAGCCTTATCCAAGTATGGCTGAGTTTTTCGGTCACAGTTCCTGTGTCAGTCCCTGCGTTAGTTCCACAGATTTGATCCGATCAGCTTGTCAATATGTTCTGACGGGTTGATACTTTGCATATGGCATGAATTTTACTGCCATATGGCAAGTCAAGAGGAGCGATGTGTTATGAAACCGTCTGCTATTGGTGAGGAACTGGCTATCTTCAAACCGACTCCGGTAGTGACTGCCGATATCTGGCAGCGCATGAAATTGCCCGCCAGTCAGGGCACTCGCTTGCGTGAAGCGGTGGAATCCGGGTTAGCATTTGACGCCTTGCTGCTGGCACAACAGGAACTTCAGGTCGAGCAGCAACAGGTACTGGAAATTGTTGGCTTGTCGCCCCGGACTTTGGCCCGACGCAAGCAAGCCGGGCGTTTGAGCCGCGAGGAGAGTGATCGTATTGCGCGTATTGCGGTGGTCATTGATGCTGCCGAGCAGTTGTTTGAAGGCCACCACGGCAACGCTGTGGCCTGGTTAAAACGCCCTGTCAGGGCGTTGGGTGGGGAAGTGCCATTGCAGCTACTGGCGACCGAAGCCGGAGCGCGTGACGTACTGGATGTGATTGGCCGTCTTGAACACGGCGTGTTCAGTTGATGAAACTCTATCGAATCACAAAGGCCCGTTATGCTGCTTCAGCCTGGACGGGCGAAGGAGCCGAGCGGTTCGGCGGACGCTGGAACTCGCGTGGCAAACGTGCGGTGTACGTCGCCAGCAATATTTCTCTGGCCCAGTTGGAGATATTGGTTCATGTCGAAAAAGCCGATTTGCTCGAATCCTATTGTTGCTATGAAATAACCGTTCCTGAGTCACAGTTGGCGGTGCTGGATACGGCGTCGTTACCCACCAACTGGCGCGATGATCCGGCCCCGGATGAGACCCGGCAAATTGGCGATCAGTGGCTTGCCAGCCGGTCTTCGGTTGGGTTGCTGATCCCCTCAACTGTGGTGCCGCAGGAATACAATGCCTTGTTAAATCCGCAGCACCCTGAGTATGAACAGATCATCGATCAGGCGTTAGAAATCCCTTTGCAGTTTGATTCTCGCTTATTGTAATTCTGACGCTGGCAAGGCGGCCTCAAACTCCTCAATTCCTTCCCGAATCGCCGTCACCAGTTGCAGGATCTGCTTTCTGGAGATAGTCAGCGGTGGTGAGATGGCCAGCGTTGCCACCGATGGCAAGGGCCGCACAATCACGCCGCGCTGGCGGATGGCCTGGCTGATTCGCAGTGGCCATTTCTCCGAAGGTGCTGGCAGCGCACGGGTGAGTTTATCGCTGGTGAGCTGAATGCCTGCCAGCAGGCCCATGCCGCGTACTTCGCCAACGACATCCAGTGGTAACAGTTGTTCCCGCAGTTGCTGATGCAGGTACGCGCCCTGTTCGCGGGCACGACTGATCAATCCTTCGTTTTCCAACAGTTGTAGATTGGCCAGTCCAACTGCACAGCCCACCGGATGGCCGGAGTAGGTGTAGCCATGAGAGAACGCGCCCAGTTGTTCGGAGCCGGTTTTCAGAACGTCCCAGATGGTGTTGGAGATCAACGCCGCCGAGAGCGGGAAATAGCCGCTGGTCAGGCCCTTGGCGGTGCTGATCATATCCGGCTGAATCCCCATAATCGGCGAGCCAAACCAGTGGCCAAGACGTCCAAACCCACACACGACTTCGTCGGCAATCAGCAAAATATCATGGGCCTTTAACAAGGCTTGCAGGCGAGGGAAATACTCATCCGGCGGTACCACGATGCCACCTGCGCCCATAATCGGCTCAGCGATAAAAGCCGCGATGGTGTCCGCGTCTTCCTGTTCGATCAAATGGGCGATGTGATTGATTAGGCGGTTGCAGAATTCGGTGCTGGTTTCGTCATCGCGCTGTTCGGTGTAGGCGCATGGATTGTGGGTGCGCAGGACAAAATCCAGCGGCAACGGATAGCCGGTGTGAAAGCTGTCCAGCCCGGTGAGACTGGAGGTGCTGATCGAGGTGCCGTGGTAGGCACGCTCTCGTGCGATGACCTTGACCTTGTTCAGCTTGCCGCGCAGGGTGTGGTAGTGCCAGGCGATCTTGATCAGCGTGTCGTTGGCATCGCTGCCGCCGTTGCCAAAAAACACCTTGTCGAGACCATCCGGTGCCAGCGTCAGCAGCTTCTCAGCCAGCGCCACCTGCCACGGATTCGAGGCATTGCTGAAACTGTGGTAATAGCCCAGTTGCACGGCGGTGTCACGCATCACCTCCGCCAGTTCCTGCCGTCCGTAACCCACGTTGACGCACCAGAGACCGCCCACGGCATCGAGATAACGCTGTCCGTGCTGATCCTCGATCACACAGCCCTTGGCCTTGTGCATCATCTGCGGGCCTTGATCCAGCAAACCGGCAATGGATGACGCCGGATGCAGCAGCAACTCCGCATCCGATTGGCTCAGGCGATTGAGTTCGTCCTGCGTAAACGGACTGTCGTGATGGTGGTTCATGGCACACTCCGATATCGGGAAGCTCCTGATAACCGTTATTGTCGGAGAACCTATCCCGGAGAAGTTGCGGAGTTACCGGGGCAAAGCCGGAGGATGTTTGGAGTGGTTGGGTTAATAGCTTGATTATCGTAGGCAACTTGCCTATGGTTGTGTGTATGAAAGGAACCTTTTTCGAAACCAAAGCGTTCACCAGTCAGGTAATCAATTATCTGAACGATGAAGAGTACCGTCGACTCCAGCAGCATATGTTGCAGAATCCTGATTGTGGCGTCCTGATGCCTCGAACGGGTGGCTTCAGAAAGTTGCGCTGGTCAGATGGGCGCCGAGGTAAGGGGAAACGAGGTGGTTTGAGGGTCATTTACTATTGGTTAAGTCAGGATGGCCAGTTCTGGATGTTCTCGATTTATGACAAGGATGAAATGGAAAACCTGACAGCAGAGCAGGAAAAGTTATTGAAGCAGGCAATTAGCTTGGAGCTTAAAAAGAGAGGGGAACGATCATGAGCAAACGCGATCTTTTTCAGGAGCTGATGGATGGAATCGGTGATATGGCCGATCAGCGTGAAGGTAAAATAACCCTCAGACAGTATGAAGTCGAAGCCAAACCTGCACCGGCTGTGACCGCAGAAGAAATTGTCAGCTTGCGTGAGAGCATGAATATGTCGCAGGCGGTCTTTGCTCGTCAGATTCGCACCAGCACCGAAACACTCCGAAACTGGGAGCGAGCCAAGGCCAAACCCAATGCTCAGGCAGCGCTTTTGATCAAGCTGGTACAGAAATACCCGGATATGGTTGGCCGGTTGAGCGATGTTTGATTGTAATTATTCGGCACCTGATGAGGCCTTACTACTTATTAATTAAGGTTTGTTATAGTTCAATTTTGTAACCTCTAACTTCTTCAAAAAGTTCAGCAAGAAATAAACTAAGAAAACCTGCTGGATGATAATTTGGATACCATTGTGAAATATTGAATGCTACTTCATATAGTAATTTCAGGGAGTCAGCACATGAGTACATTTCCAATGTTTTCTTTGGGTTGTATTCAATTTTTGTACTTTTGTTATGTACATAGTACTTTCTAAGGCACCTCTGACTTTCTCGATATACACCTGTCATCCTGAACCCGTTTGATTTTTGACTCTTTATTTCCTGTCTTTTAGCCCAAAAA
>PBNY01000063.1 GCA_002723385.1 Oceanospirillaceae bacterium
CCCTGCTGATCCGTTATGGTCCTTTTCCGTTTTCCCTTGGCATCTTGCCTGGCATCCCTTGGTCATCATGACCGCCATTCCGCATCTTCCTGAAGACACACTCCTGTGTGGTTCCTGCTGGCTCCGTGCCAGTGCCTCTTCCTGAGAGCAATCCCTGCTGATCCGTTATGGTCCTTTTCCGTTTTCCCTTGGCATCTTGCCTGGCATCCCTTGGTCATCATGACCGCCATTCCGCATCTTCCTGAAGACACACTCCTGTGTAGTTCCTGACCGACTCCTTGTCGGCGTCTCTTCCTGAGCGCGTCCTGCGTTTCCCTTGTTTGTTTCCCCGTCCCTGTGACTATTAAAGTAGCAAAATTACCCGACTGAAAAAGTTCCTTCATTTCGCTCAATGTCACGAAATTGAAATTTAATTTAAAAAATTTCTAATAAAATCAATGAGTTGGAATTTATCTTATCGTGAATGGGAGATACTAGCGCAGACAGAAATCCGCTTGTCTTACGCCCATGTGCGATATATCTCACATGGGTGTGGGCGGATCTCCATGGATGAAAATTGTGACGGAGTTCTCGGTTTGGAGGTCGTTTCAGGATTGGCGTGATAAACGGTTAATCAGCTCGGAAAATGCCTGCGGATCGGCAATTTCACCGTCCTCACGAAGGACTGGATACGGGACGCCGTATTTCTTGCACAGTTTGGTTTCGATGGGTCTTGCCCACTCAAACAGCAGAGTGTCGTAGCGCTGTTTGTCGAGTCTGGCTTGTTCAAACAAGCCCGCCGTTTCTCTTTGGCGAACGGCTTCGCTCAGAATGATGGCGGCTGCGACTGATACGTTGAATGACTGAACCATACCCAGCATGGGGATAATCAGATGTTCATCGGCCATCTCGGAGGCGGTGTCGCTGACTCCGACTTTTTCAGCCCCCATCAACAGGGCTGTTGGCTGGGTAAAATCGTAGTCCCGGAAGTCGATGGCGCGGTCGCTGAAATGGGCTGCACAGACTCTCATGCCCTGGTTTTTCAGGTGATCGATGCCTTTTTCGATGCTTGGGTGAGTATTTACTTCAACCCAGGAGTCTGATCCGGCGGCGGTGCCGGTTTGCAGTCGGTAGCGCTCAGAGGCCCAGACACAGTGTACATCCGGAATGGCAAAGGCATCACAGGTACGCACGATCGCTGAAAGGTTGTGAGACTTGTACACTTGGTCGGTGATTACGGTCAGATCGGGCTGGCGTCGGTCCAGCGTGGTGGTAATGCGTTCCAGACGTTCTGGCGTCATTGGTCAGGGGCCTCTGGCTGAATGAGGGCGGGCATTGTATAAAAGCGCCCTGATGCATGCACGGGTAATGCTATGAAGAACAACTTATTTGCGGGTATGGAGTACTTTTGGCGTGGACTGGGGATGTTGTCGTCTCCCGGGCTGCGTTTGTATGTGCTGCTGCCGATTTTGATGAACGTAATTGTCATTGGGGCTGGCAGCTACTTTCTGCTGGGCTGGGCATCGGATTGGCAATTGCCGGAGTCCAGCTGGTTCAGCTGGATTTCCTGGCTCGTCGTACCACTGGTGATCGTGGCTCTGGCGTTGGTCTCGGGCTACTTTTTCAGTGCATTGTTATTGCTGTTTGCCAGCCCGTTTTTTGGACTGCTGGCCGGGGAGCTGGAGCGGCGTTACGGTCTGGAAATTGAAGATGAGGCGATTGGAAAGCTGGTAGCTCGTACGGTGACCCGAGAATTGATCAAGATGAAATATTACTTGCCGCGTTACATTGGCTTGCTGATCTTGTCATTTATTCCGCTTCTGTATCCGGTGATGCCGTTTGTCTGGTTCTGGTTTGGTAGCTGGGTGCTGGCGTTGCAATACACGGATTACACGTTTGATAACCAGAATGTCGATTTTGACAACACCCGTCAGCAGGTCGGAGAGCAGCGCTGGACCGCCTGGGGCTTTGGTGGCCTGGTTTCAGTGTTAATGATGATTCCGGTATTTAACGCGGTGGTTCCGCCAGCGGCTGTCATCGGCGCGACTATCTGGCAGATGGAAAAGCAGAACCGCCGGTTGCTGGTCGACAAGCGGGATGGAACAGCAGCGATTGAGTCGAGTTAATCCGCTGTATCCGTGGGCTGGGGCGACGAATCTGGTTTCGTGCGGTTTTCAATCGGCTGGCTGCGAATGCGGTCAGTCGGGAACACGCAGCTGAACTGGCTGCCCTGACCAATATCACTGCTGATGTCCAGATGGCCGTCGTGGCGCAGCAGCACGTGTTTGACGATGGCCAATCCAAGACCGGTACCGCCGGTTTCCACACTGCGACTTGGATCGGCGCGATAAAAGCGTTCGGTCAGACGCGGAATATGGTGAGCTTCAATACCCACGCCGTCATCGGCGACAGTGAAACGCCCTTCCTGTTCGTCTCGTTCCCAGATCAGCTCAATGTGGCCGCCTTCCGGTGTGTATTTGACCGCGTTAAAAGCCAGGTTGGAAAACGCGCTGTGAATTTCATTATCGAAACCCATCAGCTTGTCATGGCCTTCGATGCGGACGCTGAACGTATGTCGCCCGTCGCTGAGAGCCTCGGCATCAGCGTGGATGGCGCGAACCAGTGCAGGAATATCCACTGGCATGGCCGGTTCGATGTTCGTGGTTTCCAGGCGTGACAGCATCAACAGATCTTTGATCAGGGTTTCCATGCGGCGGCTTTGGCCGCTCATCTGGTCGAGCATACGCGGCCAGCGTGGTGGCAGCATGTCAGCGGCCATCTGCATGGTTTCGACGTATCCGGCGATCACCGTCAGTGGTGTACGCAGTTCGTGGCTGACGTTGGCGACGAAGTCCTTGCGCATCTGTTCCAGATGAATCAAACGGGTGATGTCGTGTACGAGAATCAATCGATCCTTGCGGCCAAACAGGGTGATATTGAATTGCAGGTGCTGGCGCGGATTAATCGGCGATACCATCACCAGAGGTTCGCTGTAATCGGCTTTGTCGAAGTAGGCCTTGAATTCCGGATTCCGAATCAGATTGGTAATCGGCTGGCCGATGTCCACTGGAGAACGCAGACCAAGATATTCTTCAGCGGCCTTGTTCCAGAATTCCAGTGAGCCGGAGGAATCAACCATCAGCAATGCGTCTTGCAGTGCTGCGGTGGAATCCTGAATACGGTTGATGATGCCCTGAAGACTTTGCTGGTGCTTGATGCTTTGCTTCTGCAGGCGCTGGGTTTCAGTGAAAATAGCACCCCAGATGCCGAGCGTTTTCGGCAGCACCGTCGTCTGCCCCTGCTCCAGCCAGCGATGCAGGCGATAGAGCTGCAACCACTGCCAGCCAATGTAGCCAAGCAGGGTCAGGGTCAGAGCTTCTACGGTAAACCCCTGTGTGTAGCCGATGGTGCCGCTGGCCGTTAGCAGATAGGCCAGACGGCGTATTTCTCGACGCCAGACAGGGGCCATAGTGAGCCTCAGGAAGCTTTGGTTGAGAAGCGGTAGCCAGTACCACGAACGGTCTGGATCAGATGTTCGTGTGCTTCACCCAGCGCTTTGCGCAGGCGACGGATGTGAACATCCACAGTACGCTCTTCAACATAGACGTTGCCGCCCCAGACCTGATCCAGCAGTTGGGCGCGAGAATAGGCGCGTTCCTGATGGGTCATGAAGAATTGCAGTAAACGGTACTCGGTAGGACCGATGTCGATTGGCTTGTCGTGGCTGGTGACGCGGTGGCACACCGGATCCAGCGTCAGCCCCTGAACCTCGATGGGTTCTTCAACACCTTGCGGTGTGGTACGACGCAATACCGCCTTCAGGCGAGCAACCAGCTCTCGCGGAGAGAATGGCTTGGTGATGTAGTCGTCGGCGCCGGCTTCCAGTCCCTGGACCTTGTTATCTTCTTCACCCTTGGCCGTCAGCATGATAATTGGCAGCTCGGAAGTACGGTCTTCACGCTTCAGTCGACGGGCAAACTCGACGCCACTGGTGCCTGGCAGCATCCAGTCCAGCAGAATCAGGTCGGGTTTTTTGTCGATGATTTGAGCGTGAGCTTCCTGAGTGCTGGCCGCTTCAATGCATTCGTATCCAGCCATTTCCAGGGCAACGGCGATCATCTCACGAATTGGAGCTTCATCGTCCACGATTAGGACTGTCTTGCCTGCTTTAGTCATAGTGGGCTGTCACAAAATTGTCACGAAAGATTAACAGAGAGCCGTATTAGACTGCTGGTGTGTTACACGCTTGTGACAAGCCGGGTGCCGCCCATGCTTTCTGTTTATAACGGGCGTACTGCCGGGATGGCCGCTTGTCCTGGTTACAGAAGCGCGTAGTCCAGAACGAATCCGGCCAGAATAATCACGCCGTACCAGTGGCTCAGTCGAAACGCGGCAAAGCAGATGTCGCGTTCCCGGCTGCGAATGGACCAGAGTTGCCAGGTCTGGAACAGCGCTCCCAGAAGAATGGCGCTGTACATCACCCAGCCGCTCTCCAATTGTGCGGCTGCCATGAACAATCCGAACGCAGTGGCGGCAAACAGCATCCCGATCATCGCCAGATCCAGATCAGCAAACAGAATGGCGGTGGATTTGACACCAATTTTGAGGTCGTCATCACGGTCGACCATGGCATAGATGGTGTCGTAGGCCACCGTCCAGCACAGGTTGGCGATGTACAACAGCCAGCAGACGACCGGAAGCTCGCTGGATTCGGCTGCGAATGCCATCGGCATGGCCCAGGAGAAAGCGGCGCCGAGAAAGACCTGGGGCAGATGCGTGTGACGCTTCATAAAGGGATAGAGCGATGCCAGTGCCAGTCCGCCCAGAGACAGGGCGACAGTGAACCAGTTGGTCATCAGCACCAGTCCAAAGGCGATCAGACACAGAATCACAAAACCGGTCAGAGCTTCTTTTTCACTGATGCGTCCCTGAGTCAGGGGACGATTCTGAGTGCGCTCGACATGACGGTCGATATGACGGTCGGCGTAGTCATTGATCACGCAGCCGGCGGAGCGCATGACAAACACACCGGCGGTAAAAATCAGCAGGTTTTGCCAGCTCGGAGTGCCTTCAGCTGCGGCCCAAAGTGCCCACAGGGTTGGCCACAATAACAAGTAGGAGCCGATCGGTTTATCGAAGCGGGTAAGCAGTATCCAGTCGTGCCAGCGAGAACTGCGTTGTCGAGAAGTATCGGGTGTAGCCATAAGAAAGGTGAAACTCCGCAGTCAGCTGACGAAGGCAGGGTTCAAGGGTCGGTTCAGGAATACAGACGCAATTTTTCGGTAAAGCTTTCCGTCACCAACAGCGGTTTGTTGTCGAGGGAAAACACCGAACGGCGACACCAGTTTACTGGCAACCGTGGCTCATGAACACGGGCGAACGACAGTGAGCGACGAAAGATTCCCGGCTGACGAAACAGATAACTGCCCAGTGAACGTTCTCCCAGTGACAGCAAGCGGGTGTGTTTGCCAGTCAGAGTTGAGATTGGAATCACAGTGCGGCCAAAAACCACCACGTCGTCATCAATACAGAGGCCGACTTCACGAATCCACACCGGGTGTTTGATGGATAATCCCAGTGCCCGGTATTCGAGCGGTGTCGCATGACCACGATATTCGCGCAGTAACCGAACACGAAAATGGCCCGGTTTCAGCTCGATCAGGCGTTGGGTCAGAGAACCATTGTCGGTTAACCAGTGACGCCAGAAGTCGGGAATCGAACTGGCCGGCAAGCCACAGCGACCACTCCATATCGGAGCCGGTTTGGACATGGCCAGTATGCGGGCGGTGCGCAAGGAATCGGATAGCGCTGACCCGGTAGGGAGGTGTGCTTCTGTCATGGCGGCGCAGCATGCGGTAAATCCGGCATTCAGGCAAGTCGGATGGCGTTTGGGCATTGATTTTGCCCGGCGGCCTCAGTACTTTTAGCGGGTTTGTAACAACACTCCGGGAGATCCCATGAAACGCTGGGAATGTATTGTGTGCGGCTGGATCTATGACGAGGCCGAAGGTGCTCCCGATGAGGGTATTCCGCCGGGAACGGCGTGGGCGGATGTACCCGATGATTTTCTCTGTCCTGACTGTGGTGTTGGCAAGGACGAGTTTGAAATGGTTGAACTCGATCAGTGACCGACGCTGGCTTCTGACTGATATCTGACTGGATTAACTATGGCGTGTTTTCCTGGCCCTTTGGTAATCGTGGGTTCCGGGCTGGCGGCGTATGCGCTGGCGCGGGAATTTCGCAAGCTTGATACGGAACAGCCGGTCGTACTGATTTGTGCCGACAACGGCTGTCAGTATTCAAAACCCCTGTTATCGACAGCCATTGCCCAGCAGAAAAATGCCGATGATCTGGCGACGGCAAGCGCTGCGGATATGGCGGATCGTCTTGGTCTGATTATTCGGAACAACACCCGTGTCGATGCAATCGATGCCGAAGCCCACAGGCTGATCATTGGCAATGAGCGTTTCCCCTACGGCAAGCTGGTGTTGGCGGTTGGTGCTGAAGCGGTGCCACTGAAACTTGACGGCAACGCCGCCGCTCAGGCAATGACGGTAAACAGTCTGGCAGACTATCGCCAGCTGCGCGGTCATCTGGAGCAAGTGGAGGCTGAACGTCCGGCAATTGTGATTGCTGGTGGTGGTTTGGTCGGTTGTGAACTGGCCAGCGACTTTGTCAGTGGAGATTACGACATTGATCTGGTCTGCTCGGGTGAACAGCTGTTAGATGGGCTGGTGCCGGCTGAAATTGCGACGGTTTTGAGGCAACGCCTGGAAAACGCCGGGGTTGCTTGCCATCTGTCTCGCCGGGTCGAAAGCCTGCATCAGCATCCACAAGGATTGCTGGCGGGGCTTGATAATCGCCAGCATTTGCCAGCGCATGCGCTGATTTCAGCCATTGGTCTGAGACCGGCGACCGCACTTGCGCGTTCAGCCGGGTTAACCTTGGGTCAACGCGGAATTGCGGTTGATCGCTATTTGCAGACATCCGACCCGGATATTTATGCGCTTGGCGACTGTGCCGAAGTTGACGGTGTTTCATTGTTGTACGTGAAGCCCCTGATGGCATGTGCCCGGGCGCTGGCAGCGACATTGGCAACGACGCCAGTGCGAGTGGCATATGGCCCCATGCCAGTCACCATCAAAACACCGGTGATGCCGCTGCTGGTTGCTGCTCCGTCCCGACTGCAGCCTGGCAGCTGGAGCGTTGATCAGAACCATGATGGTTTCAGAGCTGAATTTCGACATGGCGACGGGCATTTGCTCGGCTATGCTTTGACTGACAAACGAATCACAGAGCAGTCGGAACTGAATCCGCAGCTGCCCGAATTTTTCTAACTGACCGGTACACGGTCGAAAGCAACCAACGAGGATAACCATCCATGCGTAAACCTGAATTGGCGGATGCCATTGCAGAGCAAACTGACCTGAGCAAGGAAAAAGCGACTGAAGTCGTGAATGTATTTGTTGAGCAGGTAACCAAAGCTCTGTCTGAAGGCGATAACGTCAGCCTGATCGGCTTCGGTACGTTTGAAGTGCGCGAACGCGCTGAGCGTCAGGGCAAGAACCCTCAGACTGGTGAGCCAATTACCATCGCTGCAGCCAAGGTTCCGGCATTCAAGCCTGGTAAAGGTCTGAAAGACGCTGTTAACCAAGGTTAATGCAGATGAACGCCGAACAGCTGACCAGGGAATGGGTAACCCGACTGGTGGTTGGGGAAGGGTTATGCCCATTCGCATCCCCTGTGCTGTCCGGCTTGCGGATCGAGGTCTGTGACAGTCACGACCTCGATCAGGTGACCCGCTCGTTTATGGAGCTGGTTGAGCAGGTGGCCTCGGCGGCGCCTGCTGAATTACCGACGGCGTTACTTGTTGCGCCCAATGTGCTTCAGGACTTTGATGAGTACTGGAACTGGAGCATGATCTGCGAGGAACTCTCGGCCCAGATGGGCCATGAAGGTGATCTGCAAATCGCCACTTTCCATCCTCTCTATCGCTTTGAGGGTGAAGACGATCACGATCCGAGTCATTACACCAATCGCTCGCCGTTTCCCATGCTGCACATTATTCGCGAAGCCGATATCGAAGCCGCTTTGGCCTCGGTGGCATTTCCTGAGCGTATTCCCGAACGCAATCAGAAGCACATGCGTCGTCTGGGACTGAAGGGATTGCTGGAGCTGATGCCTTCTCTCAAGGACACCGCAGTTTTCAAATAGCCTCGATCCGGAGCTGGATCGGATATGTCGCTTCAAGTGCCTTTTCTACCTTGTCCGCTTTGCCAGCTGACAGTTGCTGTCTTCTTGTTAGACTGACGCCGCTGTGGCCTCCTGGCATTTTCAAACTGCAGGAATGCTGGCAGGCTTGGCAATGACTCAACGCGTATTTCTGAACCAGACTGACACACAATAACAACCGGGGAAGCCCCAATGTCGCTGACAATCAAGATTCTGATCGCTATGGCTGCAGCCATCGTGCTTGGCGTAATCACTCACTTTGTACTGGGTTCTGAACCAGCGGAGGGCGTTCGTTATGTGCTCGAAGATCTGCTGGCCAACGGACTCTTTTTGCTAATCGGTAAAGCATTTGTTGCCAGCCTGAAGCTGTTGGTGGTGCCACTGGTATTCGTATCGCTGGTATGTGGCGTCGGACATCTGAGTGACCAGAGCCGACTTGGCTTTATGAGCCTGAAAACCATTTTGCTCTATCTGGTGACCACCGGGATTGCGATCACCATTGCCCTCATCGTTGCCAATGTCCTGAATCCGGGCGTTGGCATTGAAACCGGTTCTACCGCTGCAGATTTCAAGGCACCCGCTCCTACTCCCTTGATTGATGTGCTGGTCAATATTTTCCCATCCAACCCTTTCAAGGCTTTCACCGAAGCAGCCATGTTGCAGGTGATTGTCTTTGCCATTCTGCTGGGGATGGCGATTGGTCGCAGTGGGGAATACGGCAAGCGTATTGCCAACACCTTCACTGACTGGAATGAAGTCATGATGAATCTGGTGACCATCGTGATGAGCTTTGCGCCCATCGGTGTCTTCAGCTTGCTATTCGGTCTGTTTGCTCGTCAGGGAATGGGCAACATCGACGAAATGATCATCTACATGCTGGCGGTGATTCTGACTCTGGCACTGCATGCCGCCATTGTTTACCCGACCATGCTGAAGGTCTTTACAGGTCTGTCACCGATCACCTTCCTGAAGAAAATGCGCCCGGTACAGCTGTTTGCTTTTTCTACGGCGTCCAGCTCCGCGACCTTGCCGTTCACTCTCGAAACCGTGGAACACAAACTGGGTGTGAACAATCGCGTTGCCTCGTTCGCTGTACCACTGGGGGCGACCATCAATATGGATGGCACCGCCATTATGCAGGGCGTTGCGACCGTGTTTATTGCACAGGCCTTCCAGCTGGATATGACGCTGGTGGATTACCTGATGGTGATTATGACCGCCATGCTGGCCTCCATCGGAACCGCTGGAGTACCGGGCGTTGGTCTGGTGACTCTGGCGATGGTATTGCAGCAGGTCGGATTACCGGTGGAAGGGATTGCCCTGATTATCGGTGTTGACCGCTTGCTGGATATGATGCGTACCGCGGTGAACGTTACCGGTGACGCCATGGTGTCCACGGTGGTTGCTCACACTGAAAACGCAATAGACAGAGAAAAATTCAACCAGTAGTGACTACTCACTTCTGTTCTGCGGGATACAGTTTTTTGCATCCCGCTTACTTCCTTCTCTCCTGATTTTCCCCTTCTTTTCTTTTTCAGTCTGAAAACGACTGAACCCGCGTCATGCCTGACTTCCTGGCTTGGTTATTCCTCTCAACGTGCCTTATCTGAGCTTTTTATAAGATTATTTTGAAAAATGATGGAACTTTTAATAACCCTTTACTAGCTTTGAGATGGTTAACAGATTGTTACCTGGTTTTGTGGTGGGTCTGGTTGTTATCGCGGGGGCAAAGCGCGATGGCAAGCTTTCACTCGCTGTAAGACGCATTGAGAGAGATCGCCTGGAAGCAGAAATCATCCTGCGTTCCTGATAGCCGTTTTTTACGTAGAAAAATCATTGAAGTAAGAACTATCCCCAGATGGAGTTTTGAAATGAAGAAGTCACGTTTGTTGCTGTCAATTGTCGCTGCTGGTGTCGTAATGGGTGCAAAGGCTGATGTACCTGATGATGACTCCGTTACGTCCGCTAAAATTGTTGATGGTGCTATAGAACAGGCCGATATGGGGCCAGACTCCGTAGGCACTACAAATATCATCGACGGCAGCGTTCAGTTTGGTGATCTGCAGGATGGCGCAGTGAATGGCGATAAAATCGCAGATGCGGCGGTGACCAGTGCCAAGATCGGCGATGGTGAAGTGCAGGAAGACGACATCGCGACCAATGCAGTAACTGTCAACAAACTGGCGACAGACTCCGTCAACAGCGTCAAGATTGAAGACGGTTCTGTTGGCAGTATCGACATCGCTGATGAAGCGATCACGTCGACTCTGATCAAGGACGGTGCCGTTAATACCGTAGATCTGGCCGACGATTCTGTGACGGCCGACAAAGTGGCGGATGGCGCGATTGGCGCAGCTGCCATCGCTGATGGTGGCATCACCAACGACGACCTGGCGTCAGGTTCGGTTAACAGCACGTCCATTGAAGATGGCTCCATCACCAGTGACGACATTGAAGATGGCGCTGTTGATACTGTTGACATCGCCACCGGTGCGATCACTTCTTCCAAAATTGCCAACGGCACCATTTCCACGTCTGATATGGAAACAGACATCGGCACCGCTGTTGATCGTCTGGGTACTGGGACAACTTCCGATTCTACCGACGCGGTACTGGTTGGTTCCGACAACGTTGTGACCACTGGTTCTGGCACGGATCAGTCTGTTGTGATCGGTTCTGATTCCACGGTAACCGGTGCCAACAGCACCGTTGTGGGTAGTCGTAACAGCACGTCTGGCATGCAAAATGTTGTGGTTGGCTCTGACGCCAGCGCCACAGGAGATACCAACGTTGTTCTGGGTAACGGCGCGTCCGTTACTGCCAACAATGCCGTGGCACTGGGTAAAGACTCCACCGCGACAGAAGACAATACTGTCTCCGTAGGTTCCGATAGCCAGAAGCGTCGTGTGACCAATCTGGCCGATGGAACCGCTGATTCTGATGCCGTGACTGTGAGCCAGCTGAACACGGTGAACGGTGCTGTGACCACCAACACCGCCAACATTGCGACCAACACCGCAGCGATTACCACCAACACCAGCGCCATTGCGACCAACACCGGCAATATTGCGACCAACAAGACTGACATCGCTTCCAACACCCAGAAGATCAATACCAATACCGCAGCGATCACCACCAACACCCAGGACATCGCCAGCCTGAGCAGTGCTTTGGCGGATACCAACAAGCGTGTCGATAACCTTGAAACCCAGCTGACGGAGCTGGACGGCAAGGTGGAAGAGTACTACCAGGAAGTATCGGCAGGCATCGCCGGTGCCGTGGCGATCAACGCTGCAACAGCTGGTATGCCGAGTGCACCCGGTAAAACCCGTCTGGGTCTGGGTACCGGCTTCTTCAACACCGAGAGTGGCATCGCCATGGGCTTCACTCACTGGGTGGAAACCGAGCAGGATCTGCACCTCACTATTACCGGTGGTGCTGCGGGTACGTCTGAGACCGAGAGCGTATACAGCTTCGGTGTTGGCGTTGAATTCTGATCCATCCTGATCAGGGAGAATTGATATGACATTCACGCAATCCATGCTTGTGGCGGGAGCGGGCCTGTTGGCCTGCCTCCTGGCCACCACAGCATCGGCCCATACGGATGACGAAGCCGATGGGTATACCTATGGGCAAATTCCACTGACGGTGACCGTCTGCGGAATGGGCGGTACAGCCATCAGTCTGGGCGCATCGGCCGAGTTCAAGGCCGGTGTGGACGGCCGGGCCGGTGGCGGCTGGCATGAAGCCATTTTTGCCGATGCCCAGGCCAGGCTGACACCGGGAGTCGGTTTTCAGGGGGCTATCACGACATCGGCTGAACTCCAGTCGCGTAACTGTCTGGATCTGATCAATACGTTGGCGGGTATTCTTCCAGAAGATTCGGACTATCTGGACAACTATGAAAACCTGGATGACGCTGAAGTCTTTATGCTCAGAAGCCTGGTCAGTGACGAGCGTGGCGAGATCATTAATTCATCGGATCTGGCATTGGGCCTGATCCAAAACGCCACCAACCTGTCCGCCAGCGTTGGTACTTCCCGCGGCATGCTTGCCAATGTCGGTGTGGTCACCGAGACCATGACAGAAGCCATTACCGGCGCCAACCCGCTGGACCTTCAGAACACCGTGCATGCCATGAGCCGTATTGCTGAAAACAGCAAAGGCATGCTGCATCCCCGTCTGGTGCGGGCAATGGAAGACCCGGAGCGTGTAATCAACAATCATCTGCAGAAGCTGGATGTGATTCGTTCTTCCTGTAATGACCTGCGTAATGGGGAGATCGAGCATCTACAGCCAGAGTTGCTGGAAGTGCTGGAAAACACTTGTGTGACGGCGCTGGATACCCAGCTGGCACTGGAATCCTTCCTGGTCAATGTGTATGGCGCTATTGAGGTGGGTGGCGAAACAGTCGGTAAGGTTGCCAACGTGGTGGCATCCGGTGAAACCATGGAAGCCTTTACCGATACAGTTGATAACTCCGTGACTCAGGTGTCTTCATCTGCCGGTGTGCTGGTTGATTCGGTTGAAGGCTTGAAGGAAACCGTGAGCCAGTCCGAGCAGTTCCTCAAAACCGCTATCGGTTCCGGTCATGCCATTGTCAGTGGCAGCATGGCCAGTCTGAGTGAGACCACGGAAGAACTGTCCGGCGTCCTGAGTGATTCCGCTGGTCAGTCGTCCGGTAACCTGGGAGTTTTGAAGGATGAGGTTCAGCGCACGGCGGATCTGATCGAAGGCTTGAGTTTAACGTCTGTGCTGGAGCTGCCAGGCAAGTTGGCAAGAACTGCAGAGGCAGCAGTCGCCGAAGTGGCCGATCAGATTTGTGAGAAGAAGGTCGGTTTCGTCAAGATCAAGGACGTTCCGGGTGTGAATAGCGTACTGGGTTGCTAGGGAGATAACGATGAAAAAGTTAATCGCAGCCAGCCTGATGGCATGTGCCAGTCTGACGAGCCATGCGCATCTGGGTGATATCAGTACGGAATTGTGTTCAGAGCTGAATGTATCACTGGACGCCGCAGGCCGAATCGCCGTGCCACTGGGTGGAGAAGTGGAAGGCGGTATCGGTTGGGGGTTGGGCTTTGTCGGCAATCTGTCGGGCAAGTTCGAAGCCGAGGCCGATGTCGGTACCAGTATTGGCGGCCAAACTCGCTTGCAGGTCACTTCGTGTGTTAAATCCCGTGATCTGGCGATTATGTATCGCCACGGTCTGCTGACGGATGAACAACGCGAAGCCGTGATGTTGTACATGGGTTCCAGCCTTGATGATGCCGAGCAAAATGAAGAAGTCACCAATGCTTTGTTGGCTGCTTCATTCCTGACCAGCCTCAATGCCAACCGCACTGAAACGGTTTATCGCCCGGTAGCCGGGATGATTGATATTCAGACGCGGATGATCACAGGTGAAATATCCGCGCTGGACACCATTGATGAAACCGTCTTTGCCATCAAGGGTCTGGCTGCAGCCATGCCATTGCCGCCGGAACTGCAGAAACATCTGTACAACTTTGATGCCGTGCTCACCCAGCAGGTTGTTCGAGTGAACGAAGGTCTGGAAGGCATCTGTGATGCCGTTGCGAACGGTGTTCCAGGCCCGGGGGCAGATGCTCTGGATACTTTCTGTGATTCTGTGCTGGTGTTGAACGACGGTGGTGAAGCCTTGCAGGAAAATCTGCGTGCCGTCGTCGGGCTGATCGATACCGTGGGTGGTCAGATCAAGAAAGCCGAAGTGGTTATGGATGGCGTCGTAACGGTTGCGGAAGGTGTGGATAGCACCATGGCCAAGCCAATCAACACCTTGAACAAGGGTATTTCTGCAGTCGGGGATGCAACCCGTCAGGTGGCTGGTGTGACCGATCGTGTGAATGATTCAATTGGCACCATGACATCCTCGCTTTCTACGGTGACCAGCGCAGCCAATTCAGCGATTGCCAAAACCATGTCACTGGTTGCAGCGCCGTTGAAAGTGTTGGCGGAATTGTCCGGATCAGCACTGGATCAGGTGGTTTCGACGTTGCAGGGTGTAAATAACACACTGGAAGGTCTGGTCGGTGACCTTAAAAGCTGAGGTGATGTATGGGACTTAAATTTGAAGACATCAAGTCACTGGAAAAGCCGTATTCCCAATCCATCATCCTGTATCTGTACTGGGCGAGCCTGGCAATTACGGTAGTTACCGGCGTGACGAGCATGTTTGAGGAAGGTTTCACCTTCTTTGCCTTCGTACGTGGCCTGTTCATTATCGGCTTTGGCGGCATCATGTGCCGCCTGATGGCCGAGGCAGCCCAGGTACTGTTCCGGATTGAAAGTCATCTTCGGACTATTGCCGAGAACGGCCAATCCTTATCGTCAGTGAAGAAGGAGACCAACTCTGTTCCTGCGGAAGACAAGACGATTGAACCAGACAGCGCCAAGGCCGGGGAGGTCTGATATGTCAGCTTCAAGCGCTCGATCGACCACCATTGTCCTGGTGCTGGGTGCACTGCTGACGGGCTGTGGTGGCAGTGGGGCAGGAGATGCGGATCAGGCTGCTGCGCCGGTCGATTCCTCTGCAGAGAACCCTTCTCTTGCCCAGAGTGCCAATGGTAATGGATCGACCACTGGAACGACGGCGGTGACCGTTTCCCAGACTGCTGAGGAGGATGGCACGGATAACGCCGATTCCGCCACTGAACAGCTGAATCAGCAATTCTGGCAAGCGATGGGATCGGACAGTTCGGATGCGGAACCAGAGACGCTGGTAACCAATGGCTTTTCTACGGATACAACGGATGAGTCAGCAGCAGAAGCTGAAACGACCGGATTAGTTTCTGATTCTGATGAATCCAGTGATGGAACTGACACCTATTCCTGGTGGGATGGCATTGCTGATCAACTTGAGACAGAACCTGTTCAGGATACAGATAGCGGTGACTCAGATGAGAGCAGTTTTGCTGGAGACAAGCAGGCATTGATTGCAGAAAAACTCGCTCGCCTGAATTTGGGCGCCACCATCGAAAATGGTATCTCGGTGAACCAGAATACACCGTCTGAATACGCTGAAAACAGTTATGCAGTGCAACCTCAGGTTCAGCCAGAGGACGTGGTGATTCAGTATCTGAACCAGTGAATCGTAGCCATTCTGACTGATATCAAAAGCAGACTTCGGGCTGCTTTTTTATTGCTGTTAATTATTAAACAAACTGAATTGACGCCATCAGCGGCCTCAAATGAAATTCTGGGTCGATATGAGGTATTCGGTTCTTGACTTGCTTGCTTGTGGATCAGATCATGGTCTGGAATAGCGATAAAGAAACAAGGAAGCCGATATGAAGATAAATACTATTGGATTTCTTCGGCAGCTTTTGCTGTCGTTGGCTGTGGTACTGATAACGGCCTGTGGAGGAGGTTCTGGAGGTGGTGGTAGCAATACACCTGATTCGACTCCCGATCCAACTCCGACACCCACGCCAGATCCTACTCCTGACCCGACGCCTGATCCTGCTCCAACACCGACCCCTCAAATTAATCTGCAGATGCTGGAAGGGCAGGTCTCCGACTCCTCTGGAGTGCCGCTGGCAGATACCGACGTTTCGGTTCGTCTGGTCGGAGAAGGTGCTTCAACCCTGATGTCTCTGAATACGGAAACGGACGAAAGTGGTAACTACCGGATTGCCGTTCCTGTGATTCTGGACAATGCCCCCCTTGCGGTTGAATCCCGCTTCAGTAAAGACGGCTTCTCAGCGGGTGATTATTACAACGAGCTTGATGGTGAGACGGTTGTACGTGTTGATGCAACGCTCTCGCAATCCTATTCCGTCAGCATCAAGCGCGAAGACCTTGAAAATCTGGCCTTTGCAGCTGATGGTGAGCCAACTCTTCGTATTTCGCTACTGAGTAACCAAAAAGGTCAGAAGCGAATTGTGGTTGGCGAAGCACTGGCGGCAGAAGACGAAGTCACCGAGGTGTCTCTGGATCTGCCAACAGCACAAATTAATGGCGATACAACGGTCATTAATGCAGACATAGCGACCTTTGATTCAGGAGACCCGGATCAGCTGGCGAGTTATCCGGGGGAATTCAGTGCTCAGGGTGATGTGTCGTCCGGTGAAGGGCAGGACGGTGTTGACTACACCCGAGATGATTCTGCTAGCGGTTCAAACGACCTGGTATCAACCACCTTTTTTGACATCAACCTGACCGACCAGAATGGCGACCCTCTGGAAGCTGATGATGATCAGGCCTCTGCGTCTTCTACCCGCGCGCCATCGATTATGCGTTATGCATCGCCTTCGGTGTACAAACGTATCTACTCCGATGTTGATCCTTCAAAGGACGGCGTACAGTTCCCATTCTTTGTGAAGCGCAGTTCCCGCTCCAAGTGGCAGTACGTAGGTAACGGTACGCTGGTTGATCGTTCCGGTACTCCGGTTGGTCCTGACCACCCGACCTATCCGGTCGCTATTGATACCGACGGTTCGGTTGATTTTCCTGACGGTGCGAATTATCGCCTGTACTTCAAGATTGAAATTACGCGCTGGAATTCATGGATTCGCTATATCAACGTGGACTATTACACTCTGAATATGGGGGGCAGCCAGCAGCCAGTAAATATGTGTTTCACCGGGTCCGTGGAATACGGCGGTGGTGATCCCTATACCGGTAGCATGTACATGCGTTCTCCGGATTATGGCTATTACCGTTTCCGGGTATCGAATGGCCAGTTCTCCTTTAATCGCTCGATATCACCCAGATATGGCGATCCTCTGGACAAGAGTTCCTGGAGTAACTGGAACGGCCGTATGTACGGCAAAAACTACCGTAACCGTCGTGAGTATCGCTGGTACAGCCGCTGGAGAGGCCGTTACTACTCTTACTGGTACACCCCCTGGGAGCACCATCAGCTCAATACTGCATTTGTTAACGACACGCTGGTTCCGGTTAATCAGGGCTGTAACGAAATCCGGATCACCATGACAAACCCGGCCCATTGCGTCATCAGTGGTCGTGTTTATGCAGAAGACGGCACAACGCCTCTGGCCGGAGAGATCGTCAGCATTTCGTCTGGCAGTTCTTCGGAATCCGTCCTGACCAATTCAACAGGCCATTATCGTAAAGCCGCCTGGTGCGATGCGGATTATCAGGTGAGTGCTGTCAGCAAGCAGGCTGAATTTACTGTTACACGTCAGAATTCACCTTACTCGCAGGACTTTGTCGACGACAATCGTGATCCGATAGTGGCGCTTTTCATCGAATCCAAACCCGTTCTCTACAAGGGGGACAGCACCACGGTTGAGTGGTTTATGTCGGATCCCGAGGGAGACAACCTCACCGCTGAAATCAGTCGATGCGAGTCGGCGACCAACAGTTGTGGTATCACCGAAAGTGGTAACCGCGCCACACTGAGCTTTACCGAGGAAGGAACGTACGACTTTGAGTTCTCCGTAACGGATGGCCGCAACACCGTCGTCAAGCAAACAGCATTTGATGTTGAGATTCCTGACGCAAACCGTGCCCCGACCATTCGGGGGTTCACTGTGGATGGACAATTTGTCGAACCGGATGGCGTGGCCAGCGTTGTTCAGAACGCGGATGCTGACATTGCAGTGGTCGCCGTGGACTCCAATGGCGATCAAATGACGTACAGCTGGGCTAACCTGGATGACTGTACGACCTCATCCTGTCTGCTGAGCTTTGACTCCCTGGATGACTATGTTCTGACAGCAACGGTGACCGATGAAAGAGAGGGCAACGACAGCCTCTCCAGTGAGGCCTCTCTTGGGATCACGGTGGTTGAGGATCTGCCTCCGGCGGTCGAAATTCAGCTGTCGAACAGTCACTTTATCGCTATGAACAATGTGAACATCGTGCCCGTCGTGGCGACACTGAGTGCCACTGATGACCTGACGGCATCGGAGGACTTTGATATCAGCTGGAGCCTGACCAGAGGGGGTACTGATATTTCTGGCCAGATCACGAATTACTTCTTCAGTGACTTCAATATGTCCATTCCACCGGGTGCCATGGGACAGGGGGATTATGAGTTGTCCGTTGCCGTCACCGAGACGCTGGCCAATGGCAATCCGGGTCAGACGGTCAATGCAACGGCATCCTTCAGTATTGTTGATGATTTGCCACCGTCCATTGAAATACAGACCTCTGCCAATACCTTGTATGGCACCAATAGCGGTACTGAGAACGCCGTCAGATTGACGGCCTCAGCTTCCGACAGCGAAGGTGTTCGCTCTGTAAACTGGAGTGTACCCGCACCACTTCAGTTCACACGCAGTGGTAACAGCATTGAGATTCTGGCAGCCAGCCTGGTTCCCGGAACCTATACGATCAGTGCAACGGTCACCGATACCAGTGGCCAAACAGCCGTTGCTGAGAGGGTCATTGAGGTCATGACCGACAACGCGCCAGTGGTTGATCGCCTGGTCGCATCGCCAGAGTCCCAAATAGCCGATGCCGTCGGGCAAAGTGCTCTGGCCGTAACCATCACGGTCGAGGCCTCGGATGATCTCAGTACTCCAACCATCAGTAACTGGTCTGTTGCTCCAAACGTCAACTTCACAGACAACGGCTCAAGTATCTCGATTGCGGCCGGTGATGCGGCGGTGGGGAGTTATTCAGTGACGGCCACGGTGGCTGACCACCGCGGCCAGACCACTAGTGAATCCGTGTCGTTCGAAGTGATTGAACGGGACGGCAACATCGAAATTATCATTGAGTAAACAGGGAGGAGGGATCATGACTTCAATATACGAAAAAACCCGATTGGCGCTCTCTGTTGCTTCGGTGATGGCACTGGTTGCGTGTGGCGGAACCGATAACTCGACGACGCAATCGCTCGAACCCACGCTTGAGACCCCATCACAGTCACACACCGAATCGGTGGCACAGATACGGGTTGGCGTTCGTTTCCCTGAAGCGGAGGCCAATGCGGCCTGGCTGGGAGATACGACGACCGTCAACATCCAGTTCTATGCGACCGACGATATCGACGACTGGGTGTCGGCGAGTGCCGTTGTGAAGAGTTACGAAACCTGTCAGCTCGACAGCTACCCGGACTCAGCCAGCCTGAGTCCTGACTGTTCGACGCTGGCTGACACCATGCTGAAAGGCAATCCAGAAGCTGAATTGTCACTCACTCGTGACAGTTCGACGGGCTATCTGGATGTAGATCCTGGTAGTTACCGGGTAGAAGCACGCTTCGTTCGTTCCGACAACTCACTCAACGAGACCAGCGTCAGTTATGTCGAGCTGGATGCCGGGGCGCACACGTTGTCACTGAAGGGGCTGGCAGCCAGCTGGACGCTGGCATCACCGATTACCTTGCAGTTGCTTGGTAGCAGTGATCTCGAAGCGGATTGGGATCCGACCACGGCAGGTAATCAGTCTCCTGTGGAAGCACTGGGTTTGACCGGTGGCTTGTTGGGAATCCACTTGCCTTCAGCGCAAACCTACGACAATCAGGTCAACACTGACCAGCTGGATATGATGGGAACCGAGTTTGCAGTTCAGGCGGGCAAACTCGATGCGTCCACCGTTAGCGGTGATGATTTGTCGATGCTTTTTCAACCGGTCTTGCGTATGTCGGTGGCTGGCGGTGAAGACCTCTCAGGCCCGCTGTTTCGTTCTGACGTAACGGCCTACGATTCGACGGTGGATGCCACTGCCGTGACCACGAATCAGAGTTATGCCGTAGTGTCGAAGCCTGCCCTGCTGCGACAACAGTATGGAGACTCTGGTAACCAGACCCTGCTGGATCTCGGGGGGCGCTACGTCTCGTTTGATCGCGTCAATCTGGACAGCAGTACCCTGGCTCTGGTGAATACCACGCGAAACCGCGCAGAGCTGCAGTGGGGGGTTGCGTCCACGGATGTTGACTCCCCCTATGAGCTACTGGAGTTCAGTGAGGAAAATTCCGAGTACTGGGATCAGACCAGCTCACAGTGGGTGACGCCTACTGACGATCTGGTGATTGCCACCATCGCAAAATCAGCCACCTTGACAGACTCATGGCTGGATGTATTTATCGCTCTGCAGGGTTCTGGCAACACCGTGTCAGGAGGGAACGAGATCGGCGGTTATCTGATTGAACACCTCTATACCTACACCAGTACGAGTCAGGCAGCGGATGGTGATGATGCCCAGATACCGACGCCGTATCTGGACGCCAGCCTGAATGCGATTGCGGTACAAGAAGGCCTTGTTGCTGCGGCGGCAGAAGCGAGTTGTCAAAGTTACTCCAGCCATAAGCGGGCGGGTTACAGCACCCAGTATCTCTGGGATGCGGACAATCAGCAGTGGATAGCAGGCAGTTACAATTATCTGATCAGTGGTGATGCAAACATCATGCGGGAAATTGATCAGGAAATTGCCACGGCAGAGTCCAACCGTGATCTGTCGGCCCCCGGGAGTGATAACTACAACGCCTGGCAAGGCTACATCGATTCCATCGAGTCGACTTTCCGCCAGGAGGTCCTGCTAAAAGCGGATCTGAACGGTGATGGTGAAGCCAGTCTGTTTGAGACCGGCGTCTACATTACTTCCGGCAGTGATACGCCAGATTGTGTTCTGACCCGAAACGATGGACGTCTCGGAATGGATTGCGAGCGGATTGATGTTGAGACCTCGGAGCGTACGACGGTTACTGAGCAGAATGGCAATATCTGTGTGCATCCGTTTACCCTGACGGCTTCGCAGCTGGATACGTCCCTGTTCCCCGTTAATCCTTGATATCCTGCACAGCTATCCGCCCTTTGGGCGGGTAGCTGACGCAAGTAATATTCCTGTCCTGACGCACTTCATTCATTCTTTCCTTTGCGATAAAACCGCTATCTGATGGCTCAGCAAGGCGTGGCGATATACATGGTTTCTGGATTTCAGCTTCTGACAACGGCCTTCCTGGTACTTGTCTTCACGACCCGGATTGCTCTGGCGGATACCTGGATCGCACGTGTCTCGCCATCGGCTGTGCCGAATTCCAGCATACCGATCTACGTTTTTTCAGATGGGGACGTTCTGGTTCGATTTGATCCATCCTCGTTGCCTGATTGGAAGCCAGGTGAGTGGATAGCGAATCGGAGCATTCGCTATCTGTACCCGGACATCGGACTGGCTGGTTCAGGATCAGATTCTCCGAATCAGGATTCAGATTCCGATGAGTACCAGAACTTCCTGCTACAGGATGGCTTTCTGGAGTTGCCTGATAGTCAGCGTCATTGCGAATCGGTTCCCATTGCGATCATAGATTCCGGAGTGAATCTGGATCATCCTCGCTTGTCCCGTGTTCAGTTTGCGTCTCCCTACGATGCCATTGCCAACAGTGAAGGTGGCTACGACGGATTTGGGCATGGTACGCATCTGGCCGGATTGATTGCCGCCAGTGATAACGGCAACTGGTCCGGCGCTTGTGTGGGAGCAACCCTTATCCCGGTGCGCTTTCTCAGCAATACCGGTGGTGGACGGGTATCCGATGCCATCGAGGGTATTCACTGGGCGGTCGAAGCGGGCGCCAAAGTCATCAACCACTCATGGACGGTTACCAATCCGAATCCGGCCTTGCTGGATGTACTTGAAGACGCCGATTCCAGAGGCATCATTCAGGTCGCTGCTGCCGGAAACTTCGGTGAAGACCTGGATATCAGTCCGGTTTATCCGGTTGGTTATGCCAGCGAACTGGAGCATTTGATCGGGGTAGCAAACTGGGATCAGGCGGTTCAGACACTCTACAGCGGCAGTAATTACGGCTTGCACTCGGTGGATATCGCGGCATCCGGCACGAATCTCCTGAGTCTGTCATTGTCCAGTGACGATGTTGCGCGAACCGGTACCTCCATGGCAGCACCACTGGTATCGGCAGCGGTTGCCATGAATTGGGCGAGGTACCCGGAAGATCAGGCTGCGGATCAACGAGCCAGATTATTGGCGGCATGTCAGCCGTCTGTCTCACTGTCAGCCAGCGTCCGCTGTGGTGGGCGTTTGCACGCTGCCGAGGCACAGTCTGCTCCGGCCATCGCGGTATGGCGAATGACCTTTGATGACACCAGTGAGTCGCTGTCTCTGTCTGGCCGCGGTTTGTCCCAGGTCGAGGAGTGGCGTTTCTTCTCCTGGGTGACCGCTGATGAAATAACCATCGAACCGGTATCAGAGAACGCTGACGACGTTGTGTTCGAAACACGGCTCTGGCCCCCCGGTGAATGGCGTTTCTATCGAGACGACCAGCTGCTGGGACGCTATCCCTATCGTCCCCAACCAGAAATTCCAGCGCATTTGGCAGCTGTTAACGACGATGATGGCATCCTGCTCAGCTGGGCTGGAGATATCAGGGCGACGGGATACGTTATTGAATATGAACATAACCTGTCCGGTTTTCAGGAACTGGCGAGAGTTGAAGCACCGGTGAATCAATATCTGCATCAGGTAGCCGATGACGTCGATGCCGAGCGGGATCTGCTGCGATATCGGGTGAAATCCCTGATGTCCTATGTCGACGGTGGACGCGTGCCTGAAGGCGAAAACCGGGATGCTCACCTGAGCGATTTTTTCTCCGCCAGCAGTGAGCCTCTGGTTCTGAATGCGAGCGATTACGTCTGGCAAATCGAGGAGTTTGCAACCGTTCCGGAATCGGCAGCAGCGGCCCGATTCCCCATCACGCTGCCGGAGCCACTGGACTACGATGATCTGGCGCTCACCAGCGACAACGACGTGTCAGTGTCGCTGGAAAACCAAAACACACTTGTCTTTCGTCCACAATCCATCGGTGACGTTTCCGTCTTGATGCGCTATCAATCCCCGGAGCTGGAGAGTGACCGCACTTACACGTTATCCGTACATGAACAAGAGGCATGGACATTGCCGCTGTGGGTGGAGGAATCCGTCAGTGCCACGGTAACCCACGGTGAAATCACAGCGCTTCAGCGCTTGGTTGATGGCAAAGTCCGGCTTGATCTGAGCGGTGTCAGTGCCGATACGCTGGTCTCGATACAGCTGCATTCTCCTTCTCGGCAGCTGGATGCACTGCCCGCCAGTATTCTGGGAGACAATACGTCGGGCACACGTATTCGCTTGCAATCTGGCAGTAACGCCCTGTTGTATTTTGCCCCCGAGGAAACGTTTGATGGCGATGTGGCGTTGGTTTTTCAACCGCAGCTTGGCCCTCAGCAGGCTTCCCCAAAGGAAGACAGCCGCTGTTTTATTGCCTCTGTGTTGTTGCGGCATCACCCGCACCAGCTGGACATTCTGAGAGGATTCAGAGACGAGATTCTGCTGACTTCTGAGCCGGGGCGTTGGCTGGTGGAATCTTATTATCATCACTCACCCGCCATTGCTCACTATCTTGATCAGCATCCGACGTTGAGTGACATGCTGGCACCAGCCTTGATTACCCTCTCTGACCAGTTCAAGCGCTGGGGCGTGGTGGATTAAACCTGAGCAAACTGTTCAGCATCGCCCAACCAGCGTTGAATCAGGCTGTCGACTTTCTCCGGGTGTTGTTGCCAGAAGGCGGTGGCCATGTCCTTGACCTGCGGGAGCAGGTCACCATCGCGCTCCAGGTCGGCGATTCGCAGCAGTTGCAGGCCAGTCTGGCGGGTACCCAGCAGTTCGCCCGGACCGCGTAGCATCAGGTCTTGTTCGGCAATATAGAAGCCGTCCTGGCTTTCTCGCATTACCTGAATTCGTTGCTTGCCGTTCTGTGACAGCGGATTTTTGTAGAGCAGCACGCAGTGGCTTTTGGCCGCGCCGCGTCCGACTCGCCCTCGGAGCTGGTGCAGCTGGGCCAGTCCCAGTCGTTCCGGGTTTTCGATGATCATCAGGCTGGCGTTGGGGACGTCCACTCCAACTTCGATCACGGTGGTCGCGACCAGCAGGTCGAGTTGGTGCTGCTTGAACGCTGCCATGATGTCGGCTTTTTCGGCGGGCTTCATTCGTCCATGAACCAGTCCGATGCGCAGGTGAGGAAGTTGTTCGGTGAGGTCGGCAGCGGTGTCTTCGGCTGCCTGGCACTGCAGGGTTTCGCTTTCCTCAATCAGGGTACAGACCCAATAGGCTTGTGCGCCTTGCTGACAGGCGTTAGAAACACGTTCTATGACTTCTTCACGGCGATTGTCGGCAATCGCGACGGTTGTGATCGGGCTGCGGCCTGGCGGAAGTTCGTCAATGACGGAGGTGTCCAGATCGGCGTAGGCACTCATGGCCAGGGTGCGTGGGATTGGCGTTGCGGTCATGATCAGCTGGTGGGGAGAAAGCCCAAGGCTGCCGCCTTTTTCTTTCAGCGCCAGACGCTGGTGGACGCCGAAGCGGTGTTGCTCGTCGACCACAATCAGGCCGAGATTGTGAAAGCCGACGGCATCCTGAAACAGTGCGTGGGTGCCAATCACCAGCTGGGCATCGCCATTGCGAATGTGTTCCAATGTGGCTTCCCGTGCCTTGCCTCGGCTTTTCCCACCCAGCCACGCGCAGCGGATACCCATCGGTTCGAACCAGCCGGACAGGTTGTCCCGGTGCTGTTCGGCCAGAATTTCCGTTGGTGCCATCATGGCTGCCTGATAGCCATTCTCCAGCGCCTGACAAATGGCCATGGCAGCAACCAGTGTTTTGCCAGAACCGACGTCGCCCTGAACCAGTCGCAGCATGGGTTGCGGTTGTTGCATGTCGGCACAGATTTCGCCACTGACACGTTGTTGTGCGCCGGTTGGTGAAAAAGGAAGCTGGTTCAACAGGGCAGGTTTGAGCTGCTGGCTGGTTACCATGGCGGGTGCCTGATGCGCTCGGGTTTGGGTTCTGAGGCGATGCATTGACAGCTGATGAGCCATCAGCTCTTCGAGGATCAGTCGCTGCTGGGCCGGATGGCGCCCGAGTAAGATATCCGACAGTTGCACTTCGGTCGGTGGGCGGTGCAAATACAGAATGGCTTCAGCCAGCGTCGGCAGTTGCCATTGCTGGCACCAGTCGGCTGGCAGCAGGTCGTTCAGTTGCATCTCTCCGCTCTGGAGCCAGTCAAGAGCCTGATCCATCAGCAGGCGAAGCCTGGGCTGACTGATTCCTTCGGTGGCCGGGTATACGGGTGTCAGACAGGCCGGAGGCAGTGGTTCGTCTGCGGAGGACAGCTGTTTGTATTCCGGGTGGTAGAGCTCCAGGCCACTGGCTCCGCGTCGGGTCTCGCCATAACAACGGATGGGCTGGCCGATGCGGAAGCCATTTTTCTGAGCCGCACTGAAGTGGTAGAAACGCAGATTCAGTGAGCCGCTGTGATCCTGAAGACGCACCACCAGACTTCGGCGCTTACCGAACAACACGTCAACGCGGGTGACCTCGCCCTGAATAACCGCTGGTTGCATCGGCTGCAGACTGCCAATGGGCACGACGCGACTGCGATCCTCGTAGCGAAACGGCAAGTGAAACAGCAGATCTTCCAGTGAGTGGATATCCAGTTTGCCGAGCTGCTCCGCCAGCTTCGGCCCGACGCCCTTCAGTCGGGTCAGATCGGTTTTTATCCCGGTGTTCGACATGTCAGGTCGTTATGTTTCAGGAGGTGAGGCGACATTGACGTGCTGTCTCCAGCAACAGGTCGACGGCCTGATGACGCGGGAAGCTGGCACGCCAGGCAAGTGCAACCGTTCGATGTGGCCCGGCGTGGGAAAACGGTCGGGTCACGACCAGGCTCTGGTCGTTATGGCTGATCGCCGATTCCGGTAACACGGTAATACCGAGACCGGAGGACACCATGTATTTCAGGGTTTCCAGAGAGCTGCCTTCCGTTACGCTGCCCAGCCGGGTGTGGTGCTTGCGGCCCAGACTCGGGCAGAGTTCAAACACCTGATCCCGGAAGCAATGGCCTTCTCCAAGCATCAGTAAATCTTCATCCGCCAGTTGTTCCGGGTCGATGCTTTCTTGCTGCTGCCAGGGGTGATTCGGCGGCAAGACGACCACGAATTTTTCGTCGTACAGCGGTCGTGTCAGCACGTCTGGTTCATTGAAGGGCAGGGCAACGATGATGGCATCCAGTTCCCCTTCCCTGAGCTGACGACGCAGTACGCCAGTGTAATTCTCTTCCAGATACAGTGGCATGGCAGCCGCCCGATGGTGAATCTGGGGCACCAGATGCGGAAACAGATACGGCCCGATGGTGAAAATGGCTCCAATTTTTAACGGGGTGCTGAGCTGGTCTTTGCCGGAGCTGGCCAGTTCGTGAATGCTTCTGGCCTCTTCCAGCACCCGTTGTGCCTGAGCCACGATCTGCTCGCCCAGCGGCGTGACGGAAACGGCGCTCTTGCTGCGTTCGAAAATTGCGATGCCCAGTTCTTTTTCCAGCTTCTTGATTGCCACACTGAGGGTTGGCTGGCTAACGAAGCATTTTTCCGCCGCACGGCCAAAATGACGCTCCTGAGCCAGAGTCACAATGTATTTAAGTTCGGTCAGAGTCACGATTAACCCCCTGTATGGCTTTGGTGCTGCTGATTTGTTCAGGCTATTTTGTGGCGGTTGAGTGCGAAGTCAATGTCCTGGCTCAGGCTTTTGTTCTTGCAGGGAAATAAAGAGCGATAACGACGCGTCAGACAGCAAAGTCAGGTGGCAGACGCGAAATGGACGTCTATTTTGTTATAAGGCGAGCAAAAAATCTTAACAAAAAGATGCCGCCGGTCGGCCTACCAGTGGATTGAACGACAGCAAGGAATCGCGTAAAACGAGCGCATGCCTTTGGTTGGCGTCTTTTGCAGGGGACGCGAACAAACCGCAGGGGCAGTCCGATAATAAGGAGAACAAGATGGCGAAGATTCTGGTCGTTGGAGCAGGTGATGTAGGCGGCAACCTGGCTGTCAGGCTGGCCCAGGAAGGGCATCAGGTCTGGGGTTTGCGGCGCAGTGAACAACAGGATGACACGGGCATTCAGTGGATTCAGGCAGACGTCACGGAAAGTGAGACGCTGATAGGCTTGCCTGAAGGCCTGGATGTGGTGGTGTACAGCGTGGCATCGCCAGTGTTCTCGCGAGAGGGTTATCACCAATACTACTATCGTGGTCTTCGCCACGTTCTCAAAGCGTTAAAGGGCAATGAGCCGAAGCGCGTTTTCTTTACGTCCAGTTCCAGTGTTTATCACCAGATGAACGGTGAGTGGGTAGACGAAACGTCTGAAACCACACCGGGTTCCTTCGCCGGGCAAGAGCTGTTGGCAGCGGAGCAGGCGCTGATCAAACACGCGATTCCCGGTACTGTGGTGCGATTTACCGGTATTTATGGCCCAGGCCGCAACCGCATGATCGAACAGGCGCGTCGTGGCGGGCACTGTGATCCGGAACCGCCAGTCTGGACCAATCGCATTCACCGCGATGACTGCGTCAATGTGCTGATGCACCTGATCGGCAAGTCACTCCAGGGTGAGGCTCTGGAAGATGTGTATCTGGCGACCGACGATCTGCCAGCCACGTTGTTCGATGTGCTCGAATGGATGAAAGACCGCATCGGTGAAGTCGAGCCAGATCATGATGTGCCGGAAGTCACTCGCCGAGCGAATCGTCGTTGTTCCAACCAGCGTCTGAAAACGTCCGGTTATGAGTTTCTCTACGCTAACTATCAGGATGGCTATGATGTCTTGCTGACGGAGATGGGTTACGAGTGAGGCGTATTTCGTGATGCCGCACAGTGTTATCGCTTTTCCAGGCGACGATATGTGTACAGGCAGTATTGCGCGACGGTGAAAATAACGTCGTAGCAGGAGGGAAAAAACGGCCAGTGCAGTCTGGCCGTCTGGTATGAAAAGTATGAAGACCGGTTGGCTAACCCGTGCGCCTGTCTTCGCGACTGTCACGAATTCGATTGATCCGCAGCATTCCCGGAATCGCTCTCAAGCGTTTCATGGTCACGGCCAGATGTTTCCGGCCTTCCACACCCAGTGTCACATTGGTGATCACCAGCGAACTGTTGCTCTCTTCAATATTCAGGCTTTCCAGGCGGGCATCGCTTTGCAGCGTAGCCGTTGCGATATCTGCCATCAGTGAGACCCGGTTTTCACTCGACAGCGTGAGCTGAACACTGAAACGGCGGTTGATGCCTTTTTCCCAGGTCAGGAACGCGATTTTCTCCGGTTTGTTGCGGAAGTCGGTGACATTGCGGCAGTGCTCGCTGTGAACCACCATGCCCTTCCCGGTGTTCACGTGGCCAACAATCGGATCGCCGGGAATCGGGTTGCAGCACTTGGCGAAGGTCACGATTTCGCCCTCGGTGCCTCGAATCCACAGACCGGCGTCGTGTTCGCTTGGTGTCAGCGGTTCACGGCTGCTGATCGACAACAGGCGGTGGGCAATATTGCGTGCCGGAATATTGCTCAGGCCCATTTCGGCGTAAAGCGCTTCGAGTGAGTCGAGATGGTTTTCCTGAATAACCTGTTCGATGTGATCCGGCTGAATCTCGTCCATGCAGTGATCCAGATTGGTCAGCTCCTTGGCCAGCATGCGTTCACCCAGAGCGGTGGCGTCTGAACGGCGCTGGTTTTTCAGGTAATGACGAATGCTGGAGCGGGCTTTGCTGGTGATCACAAAATCGAGCCAGGACGGACTTGGGTTGGCACTTGGGTTGGTGACGATTTTGACGGTTTGACCGCTTTCCAGACGGGTACGCGGCCCGGACAGTTTGCGGTCGATGCGAGCCGCCATACAGCGGTTGCCGACGTCTGTGTGTACGGCGTAGGCAAAATCGACGACGGTGGCTCCGGCAGGCAGGGTCTTGATATCACCGCGTGGTGTGAAGACGTAGATTTCTTCCGGAAAGAAGTCGCTCTTCACGTGCTCAATGAATTCCATCGGGCTGCCGGTGTTGCGTTGCAGCTCCAACAGGTTCTGAACCCACTGGCGGGCACGGGAAGAGCCGGTGGTCAGGTCAGATTCGGATTTGTACAGCCAGTGAGCCGCGATGCCATGATTGGCCATGGCGTCCATTTCTTCGGTGCGAATCTGGATCTCGATGGGGACTTCGCCACTCTTGCCGTGGTTGAACAGCGTGGTGTGAATCGACTGATAGCCGTTTTCTTTCGGTATGGCGATGTAGTCCTTGAAGCGGCCAATCATGGGTTTGAAGTGCGTGTGCATCTGTCCCAGAGCGCGGTAACAGCTGTCGACGTCTTCGGTGATGATGCGGAAGCCATAGACATCCATGATCGCGGCGATGTCTTTCTTCTTTTCTTCCGAGCGCTTCAGTTTCGAATAAATGCTGTAGAGGTGTTTCTCGCGCCCGATGACCCGAGCCTTGATTTGCGCTTCTTTCAGACGTCCGCGAATGGTATTGGCAACGTCGTTGATCAGCTCGGCGCGTTCGCCACGGTGTTGCTTGGCAACACTGGAAATCAGGTTGTAGCGCATTGGGTGAATGGCGTGGAAGCAGAGGTCTTCCATTTCCACCCGAACGTTGTTCAAACCCAGCTTCGAGGCAATCGGCGCGTAAATATCCAGTGTTTCACGGGCGATACGGCGGCGCTTTTCCGGTTGTAACGACCCCAGTGTGCGCATGTTGTGAAGTCGGTCAGCGAGCTTGACCAAAATCACCCGAATGTCGCGAGACATGGCCATGACCATTTTCTGGAAGTTTTCG